>JAUMYD010000090.1 GCA_030528765.1 Bacillota bacterium | reverse complement strand
GAGTGATGATCAAAAGCAGCATCAATACAAAAAAAACGGAATGCAAGCTTTTCAGAAGGATGTTCATCTCGGATCCTCCTTTCCCGGAGACATATCCGCCATGCGTCGATGGTTTCGGCTCAAGGTGCCGGGGCGAAAACGCAGCATCCACAATGGCAGGCGAAGCAGACTATCCCCGGCCTGCCTTTTCTGCAGAGGAGCAAAAGGCGCAAAAAAGGGAGTGCCAAAGCTTTCCAGTGAGCAGAGATAGAGCAACAAAGCGGTGCTTCCCAGGAAAAGCCCGAAAAGCCCCAGCTGCCAGCCAAGAAGCAAGAAGCACAGGCGCAAGATGGAGGAAGCATCCGTATAAGTGGAATTCACGAAAGAGGAAACAATAGTGATGGCCAGCACGATCAGCACAGGAGCAGAGATCAGATTGGCATTCACTGCCGCATCCCCCATCACAATTGCCCCAACGATACTGATAGCCTGCCCGGCCGGCTTTGGCAAACGAACGCCAGCTTCCCGCAGAATCTCATAAACCACCCAGATCAGCAGCATGGAAACACCGGTTGAGAAGGGGGTCACAGACTCTGCCGCGGACATGGAAAGCAGCAGCTTAAAGGGAATGACTTGCTGATGAAAGCCCGCTGCTGCCAGAAAAAAACCGGGAAGATACAGATTCAGAAGAAAGGCGATACCGCGCAGCAGGCGTAACCAGGAAGCATAGTAAAAACGGGTATAATAATCTTCTGCGCTCTGCAGACCCTCCACAAAAAGCATGGGTAAAGTAAGAGCGATGGGCGAACCGTCCAGAAGAAGAAGAATACGCCCCTCCAGAATGCGGCCAGCTGCGATATCCGGCTTTTCTGTTATACCAATTGTTGGAAAAAGAGAGAAAGGCGTATCCTGGATCAGCTGCTCCAGGCTGCCACTATCCATCAATCCGTCTATATCTATTTTTTTCAGACGCTTCTTCAGCTCATCAAGAACATCACGGTTCGCGATGCTGCTGACATAGACCAGACAAAGATCCGTCTGGCTATAGCGACCCAAACGCAGCGTTTCCACAGTAAAATCCGGGTGATGGATCTTTCTCCGCAGCAAGGCCACATTTATTCTGAGGCTTTCAATAAAACCTTCCCGGGGACCGCGAATCACTACATCTGTTTCTGGCTCCCCAATGGAGCGCTGCGGCCAGCTGATGATCTCTATGCTGATAGCATCACTGCAGCCTTCAATGAAAAGTGCTACCAAGCCCTGAAGAACGCTATCAAAAAGGGTAGAAAAATCCGTTTCCAAATTGACTTCACCGGAATGAATCACCTCTGCTGCCAGCAGCTCTGCTGTCCAGGGGCTCTCTCTTTTTGCCTGCATCAGGGGCTGAAAAAAATCCCTGCCCAGCAGATCCTTATTCACCAGCCCATCAATGAAAAAAGCCACTGCTTCCTGTCCGTTCCCCAAACGGAAACGGCGCAGCACGATATCCATGCTGTCTGCTGTGGCAGCACGGATCTCCCGAAGATTTTCCTCCAGATCTCGGCTGATCTGCTTTTTCAGCTTTACCCGTGAGCCCATGGAAACACCCCTTTTTTCGGAATTCCTTTTTAGCATTCCCATACTGTGCCGGATTATGCAGGCCCAGGATGGCCTGAGGGGCACACAAAAAAGCGGCAGGCACGGGCCCACCGCTTTTAGCTTGCATTTTTAATATTCAAATCCCTTCCGCTCAGATCAGTTCAACCTTATGGAAAACCTTCTTACCCTTACGGATCAGGGCATAGCCTTCTGCCATATCCGCTTTAGTAACGAGCTGATCATGGGATGCAACGCGTTCGTTGTTCAGGTAAACGCCCCCGTCCTTGATGAGGCGGCGGGCTTCACTGCTGGAACCGACCAGTTGGCAGCGCTGCATCAGGGCGATGATATCCATTCCTTCACCAAAGTCCCCGGCTGGGATCTGGGTGCAGGGCATATTGGCCATATCCCCGCCGCCGCCGAAGAGAGCCTTTGCGGCAGCCTGAGATTTCTCTGCTTCTTCCTGGCCATGAACGAGCGCCGTTACTTCATAAGCCAGGCGCTCCTTGGCCTTATTGATATCCGCACCATTTTCCATATCCGTAATGGAGCGGACCTCATCCATGGGAATAAAGGTCAGCAGTGCCAGACAATTTGCCACATCTGCGTCATCAATATTCCGCCAATACTGATAGAATTCATAAGGAGAGGTCTTCTCCGGATCGATCCAAACCGCACCGCCTACCGTTTTACCCATTTTTACGCCGGCGCTGGTGGTGAGCAATTTAAAGGTCAATGCATGGGCAGTTGTACCTTCCACACGGCGGATCAGATCCGCACCAGCCAGGATATTTGACCACTGATCATTCCCACCCAGCTCCAAGCGGGCACCGTAACGACGGTAGAGCTCCAGGAAATCGTAGGACTGCATCAGCATGTAGTTGAATTCCAGGAAAGTAAGCCCCTTTTCCATACGGCTCTTGAAGCATTCTGCTGTGAGCATGCGGTTCACAGAGAAAAACTTACCGTAATCCCGAAGGAACTCGATATAATTCAAAGGCAAGAGCCAATCCGCATTATTCACCATAATGGCCCCGCCTTCACAATCAAAATCAATGAAGCGCGAAAGCTGCTTTTTAAATTTCTCCGCATTGGCAGCAATTGTCTCCTGTGTCATCATGGAGCGCATATCCGTGCGGCCGGAAGGATCCCCCACCATGGTGGTGCCGCCGCCGATCAGGGCGATGGGACGATGGCCGGCACGCTGCATATGCATCATGACCATGACCTGAAGAAAATGGCCTACATGGAGACTATCTGCGGTGGGGTCAAAGCCAATATAAAAAGTCACCGGGCCGCTGCCCAGCATCTCCCGAACCTCCTCCGCATTGGTGGATTGTTCGATAAATCCCCGTTCCTCCAGTAAGTCAAATACATTCTGCATCGTTCAAACCTACCTTTCTTCAAATACATCATAGAATAAAGCCGCGGCTGATGCCCAGACCGCGCTCTTTCTTTAATAATAAAATATCCGCCTTTGCTTGTCAAGTTATTGGCATAAAACAAAGAACGTGTTATAATACGAAATATATACGTTTATCATTCAGTAAATGGAGGGCATTTTATGAAATATAATTTTTTAGGGCAAACCGATCTGAAGGTAAGCGAACTATGTTTTGGCGTATTGCCTATGGGCCCGCTGCAGACCGATGTTCCGGCCAAAGAAGGCGGCGATATCATTCTTGAAGCCATGAACAGCGGCATAAATTTCTTTGATACCGCACAGATGTATCGTACATATCCCCATCTTCGGCATGCCTTGGATAACTACCACAATGAAGTGGTGATCACCAGCAAATCCACGGCTGCGGATTATGCCGGGATGGAAGAGGCCATTCAGGAAGCTTTGAAGGAGCTGAATCGGGACTATATCGATATTTTTCTGCTGCATGCAGCCCGCGTGGAGGGGAATCCCATTGAAAAGCGGCCCGGTGCGTGGGAGTGCCTGATGGATTATAAAGAAAAGGGCTATCTGCGGGCCATTGGTGCTTCCACACATGCCATTTCCGCAGTGAAAGCACTGACTGCGGTTCCAGAGGTGGATGTGATCTTCACGCTGATCAATAAAGCCTCCCTCGGTATCATCGGCGGCAATGCGGATGAAATGAAACAGGCTATTGAAGCCGCTTCCGTTGCGGGGAAAGCGCTCTACTCCATGAAGCTTCTGGGTGGTGGCTCCCTGCTGGATCAGATCCGGGATGCCATTGCCTACGGCCGTGCCATCCCACAGCTCAGCTCCCACGCCCTGGGCATGGTACGCATGCAGGAGCTGAAACTGAACCTCAGGATATTCAATGATGAGGAGATTAGTGATGCGGATCTCAGCGGCCTGAAAAGCGGCAAAACTTGGGCCCTGATGGCCTCCCTCTGCCGGGGCTGCGGCCAGTGCATCAAAACCTGCCCTTCCTTTGCTCTGGAAATGCGGGAAGGAAAGCCCACTGTGGACGAAGGAAAATGCCTGCTTTGCGGCTATTGTGCTGCTGATTGTCCGGAATTCGCCATTCGAGTAAAATAGCAGGGGGGAAATATGCTAGCACAATATACCTTGCCGGAAATGGGCAAAGTCTTCAGCTCAGAGAATCGCTACCAGCTTATGCTGGATGTTTCCGTCATCGCCTGTGAGGCTCTGGCAGATATTGGTCGTATTCCCAATGACGCCTATCATGAGATCAAAACTAAGGTTGCCATTTCTCCCCAGCGCATCAAAGAGCTGGAAGCAGAGGGCTGCAATAAATCCATGGCCTTTCTTTCCAGCATCTCCGAAAAGGTGGGGGATGCTGCGCGCTATCTGCAGCTGGGCATCTGCTATGTGGATATTGCGGATACTGTCCTTGCTCTGCAGCTCAGGCAGGCTTGCGAGCTCCTGCAAAGCAAACTGAATCAGCTGAGAAAGCTGCTTTCCAAGAAGGCACATGAATACAAATACACCCTGATGATGGGACGCACCCACGGAACAAATGCAGAGCCCATCACCTTTGGGTTGAAACTGGCGATCTGGGTTCGGGAAATCGACCGTAGCCTGACCAGGCTCAACCATGCCCGCATGGTGGCCACCCACGGGAAAATGTCCGGCCCGGTAGGAACTTTTTCCAGCATTGATCCCCATGTGGAGACCTTTGTTTGCCGCAGACTGGGGCTGCACCCCGTCTTCGTAGCGAACCAAAGCATCCAGCGGGATCGCATTGCTGAATTCATGTCTACTCTGGCCATAATTGGCGGCTCACTGGAAAAATTCTCCATGGAGATCCGTAACCTGCAGCGTTCGGATATCCGCGAGGTGGAAGAATGCCAGAAAGAAGGGCAAACCGGCTCTACCTCCATGCCGCATAAACGCCGCCCCTACGAAAGTGAAGTCATTTGCGGTCTGGCCCGTATCCTGCGGGGCAACGCACTGACCTCCTTTGAGAACCAGGATATGTGGCACGAATACGATAGCTCCTATGCCGCTGTGGAGCGGATCAGCATACCGGATAGCTGCATCGTCCTCGATTATATGCTGAATAGCTTCATCAAGCTGATGGAAAGCCTGCGGGTCTACCCAGATATGATGCGACAGAACATTGACAATTCCCTGGGTCTGGTTTTCTCCCAGCGGGTCATGCTGGCCCTGATGGACAAAGGAGTCATGCGGGATCAAGCCTATGAACTTGTCATGCGGAATGCGACCACAGCCTGGGAGCAGCAGAGCGACTTTCAGTTCCTGCTTTTGCAGGATAAGGAGATTCGCAAACACATGAGCAGCCGGGAAATCATGGATCTCTTTGATTATGATTGCTTCCGGAAGCATGTTGATTATATCTTCAGCCGGGGAGATATCTAAGACCCCTTTGGGGAAACGAACAAGCATAAGACCCGTACGGTATTTGCATCCCCTATAGCAGGTGATATATTCTATATGATATATTGCTCTTATCCATTGATTCATGTAAGATGCATAAAAAAACCTCCTTTGCTTTTCTTCTGGCAGTTGCCGGATTTGCTTGCGCGAAGGAGGTTCTTTTATATTTAAGGTTTTCTCCATCCAAATGCGGATGCTCGTTTCTGGAGAACAAAAAGGGCATGTTCCGGCAAAAGCCGGAACATGCCCTTTCTTCTGCAACAGCCCGATGCTAAGGAAGGAGCTCCCCTTCCAGATTCCAGGTATGGGCAGCTGTAATTTGCAGCTGCAGGCAATCCCCGGGGCGAATTTGATTCCCCGCCTCCACCGGAAAAACCACGATTTTATTTCCCTCCGTGCGGCCAGAAAGCATGTCTGCATTGTTTTTGCTCAGCCCTTCTACCATAACTTCATAGTTTTTGCCCAGCATAGCCTGATTCAGTTCCAGGCTGATGGCATTCTGAACATCCATCAAACGCTGCAAGCGAAGCTTTTTTTCCTCCTCCGGGATCTGATCCGGCATTTTCGCAGCTGGGGTGCCACTGCGCTGGGAATAGATAAAGGTATAAGCCGCATCAAAGCGACATTCTGCAACAAAATCCAGTGTTTCCTGGAATTGCTGCTCCGTCTCCCCGGGAAAGCCCACGATCAGGTCTGTGCTGATAACCGCCTCCGGAATACGGCTGCGGATATATTGCAGCAGCTCCCAATAGTATTTCCGGCTGTATCCCCGGTTCATCCGCTTTAGTAACTCGTCACAGCCGGCCTGCAGAGGAAGATGAAAATGATGGCAGATCTTCGGGTTTTTCCGAATCACATCTACCAAATCATAGCTGAAATCCCGAGGATGAGAGGTCATATAACGCACCCGGCGAAGACCGGGAACCTGGCAGACTTGTTCCAGCAGGCTCGCAAAATCGCAGCTCTGCGCAGCCGGCAGATCCTTCCCATAGGAATTCACATTCTGCCCTAAAAGCTGCACTTCCCTGACACCGTTTTCAGTCAGAAGCCGAATCTCTTCCAGAATATCCGCAGCAGAGCGGCTTCTCTCCCGCCCACGCACATAAGGAACAATGCAGTAGCTGCAAAAATTGTTACAGCCGTAGCTGATATTCACCTGTGCCTTATAGTCCCCGTCCAGAGCTTTTTCCACCGTTTCTGGTGTATATTTCAGCTCCGTGCCATCATAATGCTCTTCCACGTCAATGATGCTGCGGGTCCCGGCAGAGACCTGGGCGATATATTCCGGCAGACGGGAAGCACTGAAGGTCCCCATGATGATCTTCACATAGGGATATTTGCTGCGAATGAGCTCTGCCTTCCCTTTTTGCTGCATCATGCAGCCACAAATAACGATTACTCGGCTGCGGTCTTCTTCATAAAGCTTTTTGATGCTGCCCAAATACCCCAGGGCTTTGTTCTCGGCATTCTCCCGGACACAGCAGGTGTTGATGAGAATCAGCCCGGCGTCTTCCGGCCGAGCTACCTCCTGATATCCATTTTTCTGCAAAAGGCTGGCCAAAAGACGGGAATCATTTTCGTTCATCTGGCAGCCAAAAGTCTGAATGTAAAACTGCATGCTTTCCTTCTCCTTTGTGCTGAACTCAGGAAGAGCATCCTTCCGAAGGCCGGAAGGAGACGATCTCGATTTTCGCGCTTTCCCGCCCCATATAGCAGGAGCAGGATACAGAATAAAGAATATCCAGACGAATGTCCATGTTTCTCTGGGGTGCCCCACAAAGCAGATTCTCCCAGCTGGCGGCCCCATAGGCCTCTTTGATATAGGTCTCCAGACTTTCCCGGGAATGGAAATCAATGGCCTCACAGGGGATCCCGCCTGGACTCAGAAAGTGCCAGCGCAGAGTTTTCCCGTTTTTCCCCAGCAGACAAAGCTTTGTCAGCCGCAGATTCTTTGCGGCAAAGAGGGGCGTTTCATTCCCCTTCCCACTGGGCTCCAGCTTATGCAGGCATTTTGCCAGCTTCAGATTAACGCAGGCAGGATCCAGTGCACAATCAATGCGAAAGACCTGCTGAAAATCATCCTCTTTCAGCTGACAGTTTTCGTTGATCCTCCGACGAAGGGTTTCAACATCCTTAGAGA
>JAUMYD010000089.1 GCA_030528765.1 Bacillota bacterium | reverse complement strand
TCGATTCTATTTTTCTTAGTTTTGTCTATACGGAATCAGGCGATGGCTATCAGATCTCGATTCGCACTTGCCACAAGCATTTGCCGGCAAACCAGATCGCTGCTTATGTTTGTAAAGGGATCGGCAGCGGCGGTGGCCACGGGAAGAAGGCTGGCGGCCGCATTGATAAGAAGAGGTTGCAGGAAAGATATGGAGATACCAGCGTTTTTGATGTGATCGAAAAGTTGCTTCGGTGCAGCATTGATGAGGTCTGTCCCGGGTTCTGCATCTCTTGAATGCTTCAGACTTTGCTTTCTTTTTTGGGCGCTTAGCCCTGGCTGCGCTTGTGGAAAAGCATATGCAATGATAGAATATTAGTATAAGCTACGCGGCAGAATGCAGACTTTGCTTTTCCTTATCTGCCTGAAAAGTTTTTGGGGTTTTGCAGCGATTGGAGCAGCAGCGAAAGCTGTTTTGGGTCTTTGCGGAAGGGTTCCGCTCAGCTCAGGGGCATTTGCTGCGGTGTGGGTCTGTATTTTGCTGTTTTTGACAGCTGCCCGCGCCTTTCGTATTGCTATGTAAAATATAAGAGTTGGAGGGGTTTTTATGGAGATCGGTAAAGAAATAAAAGGGAAAGAGTTGCTGTTTTCCTTGCAGGGCAGATTGGATACTACCACATCCCCCAATTTGGAAGAGGAACTAAAAGAAAACCTGGATGGGAAGGAAAGGCTGGTTTTTGATATGGAAAATTTGGAATACCTGTCTTCAGCAGGGCTGAGAATTCTTTTGGCTGCGCAGAAAAGAATGAATAAGCAGGGCTCAATGGCCTTGAGAAATGTTTCCCCCCTTGTTATGGAGATTTTTGAAGTCACCGGTTTTGTTGATATTCTTACCTTTGAGAAGTAAACAAAAAACGGTTGCAGAGAAGGGGAATTACATGAGAACTGATTATTTGATCGAAACAACGCTGCATAAGTTGAATCCGGATCTACATTCCCGCTATCGCAGTTGCGTATCCACTTCTCTTCAGATGCTTTCCCGATATGAAGGTGTTTTTCCGGATTTTACTGATCATACAAGCCTGCATACGCTGGAGATTATTGATTTTTGCAATTCCTTGATGGGTTCTCAGATCTCAAGGCTGAATGCGGAATCCCTTTATGTCCTGCTGATGGGGGCATTGTTTCATGATGTGGGGATGGGTGTCTCTGAGCAGGATTTCGAGCGTTTTCTTAAGGAGAGGAATATTCAGGAAAAAGCCCCGAAAACACCTGAAGAAATCAAAAATCTGATTCGAAGTTATCACCACGAGCTTTCCGGTTGGTATATCCGTAAATATTGGGAGCTCTTTGATATTCCCGGAGAAGATTACGCCCGGGCAATTATTCAGGTCTGCAGAGGGCACCGGAAAGTTGATTTGTTTGATGAAAAAGAATATCCCAGCTCCTTTTTTGTTTCGGAAAATATCCCTGTGCCTTTGCCCTATCTGGCTTCTCTGGTTCGGCTGGCAGATGAAATGGATATTGCCGCAGATCGAAATTTTAGTTTCCTCTACGAGCTTGATAAGCTTCCCAATTATCATAGTAAACTGGTTTTTTCCATACATAAAAGCATACACCGCATTGCTTTGAAGGATGATCACATGCTGGTTCAGGCTTCGAGTAGTAGCGAGGAAGTGAAAGCCGGGATCAGGGAAGTCGTGGAGAAGCTACAGAATACACTTGAGTATTGTAGAAAGGCAGTTGCAGAGCGCAGCTCTTTTTCAATCGAGCAAGCTCGGGTGCAGTTGGAATGGATTGACGCTGAGGTTGCCATATGAGTGCTTTTCTTGAGCGGTTTTTTCACCTGCAGGAATGCGGAACCAGCGTTCGAAAGGAAATTACGGCAGCGCTGACCAGCTTTTTTTCTATAATATATATTGTATTTGTTACAGCAGCATACCTTTCGGAAACGGGGATGGATTATACAGCCACCCTCATCTCTTCCTGCCTGATGGCTGCAGTGGGCTGCTTTCTCTGTGCCAGCCTGAACAGCCCCTTCATCCTGACACCCGGTGTTGGGCTGAATGCTTTTTTTGCATATACACTTTGTCGTGCCATGGGATACAGCTGGCAGCAGGCACTGAGCGTGATTTTGCTCTGCAGCCTTTTTTGCTTCGCTATCATGCTGACCCCCATGCGGGAAAGATTGCTTTCCTGCATCCCACCTTCGATGCGAAACGCCATCGCAGCTGGTCTGGGTATGTTCATTGCGTTGATTGGGCTTTCAAACTCCGGCCTGGTTTCTATCAGCACGAGCGGGCTTTCCCTTGGGGATTTTTCCTCCCCCTCAGTTTTGTTGGCTGCGATCGGCCTTTTGCTAACAGGGCTTATTATGGCTTGGAAGCTTCAGGGCGGTATGCTGCTGGCTATTTTGCTTACAACGCTGATTGGAATTCCTTTGGGAGTTACCCTTATTCCGGAAAGTCTGCCTGCTCTATCCTTCTCCCTGGAGCCAGTTTTCTTTAAATTTGATTTTCCCGGACTGTTTTCCATAGGGCTACTCCCGCTGATCACGGCCATCGTCACCTTCAGCCTCTGCCTTTGCTTCGATACGCTGGGGAATGTTCTGACTCTCAGCAAAGCAGGGAATATGTTGGATGAAAAGGGCGGCGTGGGAAGAAATAGCCACGTTATGAGCTTTTGCGCTCTGGGCAGTGCTTTTGCTGCCTGCATGGGGATCCCTGCTTTGATCCCCCCCATTGAATGTACCACTGGGATCAGTGCCGGAGCCCGTACCGGGCTTCATTCTCTTTGTGTGGGCCTGCTTTTCCTGCTGACCATCCTTCTTGTTCCCTTGGCCAGCCTGATCCCTGCGGCAGCTACCTCTCCTGTGCTGATCTTCATTGGCATGCTGATGATCGGTAATGCGACAAATATTTATTGGCGGGATCCGGAATTTGCTCTGCCTTGTTTTTTGGCTATGATCATGATCCCGTTTACCAACTCTGTTGCAGATGGGATCGGGATCGGTTTTATTTCCTATGTTGTTGTCAATTTGCTCGTTGGGAAGGGGCATAGGGTTCAAAAAATCACCTATGCTCTGGCCTCCCTTTTTGTTGTCATGTATGTTCTTGCGGCACTGTAGGGAGGATCGAAAATGAAGCTGTTTGAACAGTTATTTGTGGAGAGAGAGCAGAAGAGCCCTCTTCGCATTGAATTATTGGAGAGATTTTTTCATATTGAAGAGCGGGGCTCAAATTTGCTGCGTGAAATCAAATGCGGCATTCTGAATTTTTTTGTCCTGTGCTACCTGATGCTGGCCGTCCCCGGTAATTTAGCCCAGTCTGGTTTTGATCAGAACAGCGCGATCACAGCCGCATGTCTATGCACCGGTCTGGCCTGCATTGGCTTGGCCTTCTTTGCGAAGGTGCCCTTTGTCATCGGCCCTGGCTTAAGCTGCAGCAGCTTGCTGAGTTTTCGGATCTGCCAGGATTATGGCTTTTCCTGGCAGGAGAGCTTAGCTCTGGTATTCCTTTCCGGGCTGCTGTTTCTGCTTTTGGCGTGCTCTCCATTAAGGCAGCGCCTGCAGGATGTTATCCCCATGCCGCTGAAATTCGCTCTGAGCGCAGGGCTGGGGCTGTACATTTCACTTTCTGCCCTGCTCAGCTCTGGTTTGATCCAGGTGGAAGAGGGATTGCTGCGAGTTGGCGGAATCGTTTCGCTTGGCGGTCTGCTGGCTTTGCTGGGTATTTTTCTTACGGTATTTCTGTTGATAAAGCATCTACCCGGGGCCAGCATGATCAGTATTCTGTTTATCACTCTGCTGTGCGTCCTTTTGAAGCTTGTTCCTGTTCCGGGAAAGTTTACCGCAGTTCCGGATCTTTCTGCCTCTTTTTTCGCCCTGGATTTTGGAGCTTTGTTTGCAAAGGGGCTTCCGAAACTTTTTTCGGCACTGCTTTCTTTGGTAATTGCGAATTTTGTCGGTTCCGCTGTTGCTCTGCAGGGGATCGCCGGTGATGCCGGCTTAACGGATTCTGTTGGGGATTTTTATGGGCAGAAGCGTAGCTTGCAGGTAGCAGCGGTTTCCACCAGTTTTGCTGCGTTTTTTGGCCTTTCAAATCTGACGGTGCTCCCGGAATCGGCAGTGGGCCTTCGGGAAGGTGCAAGAACCGGTTTGTGCCCGCTGGTAACCGGGATCCTTTTTCTACTGGCGATACCCTTCTCTCCGCTTTTAGGGATTTTTTCCGGCATTGCCACGGCTTCTGTGGTGATCCTCTGCGGAATGATGATGATGCCGGGGATTTCGCAGATCCGTTGGAAGCATGTGGAAAGCTCGTTGCCCTGCTTTTTGATCATCATCGGCATTCCTGCCACCTTCTCTCTGGTGAATGGCATGGCGCTGGGCTGCATATCCTATGTTTTCCTGATGCTTTTCCGGAAACGGGGGGCGGTGGTGGATCCATGGCTGTACGCGCTTTCTGCAGTTTTTATTCTGGATATTCTCCTGCGTACACTGCTTTAAGAGCTAGCCCACGCGGCAGAAGAGGAAAGGGCATCGTTTGCTTGTTTTAAATGAATTTTATGTGTAGCAATGCAGGGAAATACTATATTTCGGTGAAATACACAGAAAGAAAGGAAAAAACATCGAAGATATAGATAGGTTGTGTTTGCGATTCTTCTGCATGTTCTTTATTCTGGAGCAGTGGTTTTTGTTTTGCTGCAGAAAGGGCTGTGGAATATGGAAGGAGTGAGGAAGGAATGAGGTCTGATTTTTGTGAGTTCTCGCAGGAGCGGGACGATTTACCGGTGATTCTGGCTGAAGTAGAAAAATGTGCAGTATATAATTCGCTTAACAATAAGCAGCGGCTTCGTTTGCGCCTAATGGCGGAGGAGCTTGTTTGCATGCTTCCCGAATTGATGAAGGACTGCAATGGGATCTTTTGGCTGGAAAATACAGGTATGGAGTATGAACTGCATGTGCAGGCCACGATCCCTTATAAAGACCATGGCAGCAGGGGGAAGCTCTTGGCTTTATCCACTTCCGGTAAAAATGCAGCAGCCTACGGGATGATGGGTAAAGTCCGCGCTGCAACGGAAGCGATGATTTCTTACCTGATCACACCGGATGTTCCCTTGATCGTGCCTGCGGACAGTATGCACTTTGCTGCCACGGCTTATTACACCTATGAGTGGTCTTTGGCAGATTACATTAACCGCGTGAAGCAGAAGGAGAAAGAAGAATCCTGGGATGAGCTGGAGCGCTCTATTGTTGCGAATCTTGCCCGGGATGTTGTTGTTGGCATCAAAGGGAAGCAAGTCGATATTGTAGTTAAAATTAACTTTAACGCTTAATTCATGACAGGAGGAAATAAACTATGATGATCAATCAGAATAAAGATGGAAGTAAACTTTGCCTATCCCTGGATGGTCGTTTGGATACAGCTACCGCACCCGATCTGGAGGCGATTATTGATTCTTCTATTGAAGGCATAACAATGCTGACTATCGATATGGAGAATTTGGAATATGTTTCTTCTGCTGGTTTGCGTGTAATCCTGAAAGCGCAGAAAATTATGAATGGGCAAGGCGAAATGAAGCTGCGCAACGTAAATGAGACCATCATGGAGGTTTTTGATATTACCGGTTTCATCGATATTCTGACCATCGAATAAGTCCTTGGCCATTGCTGGTGCTTTTTGAGAGATCAGTGTTTTTGCTGTCTCTGAAGGGCTTAACGAAAGGAAGAGATGAAAATGGAAGAGCAGAGAATGATAAATGGTTTTGCTCCGCCCAGGGTTGCGGAAGATTGCCCTGCGCTTGTGGTTGAGCCGAGCATGGAGTCGATCAGCCGGGTTGCGGCTTTTCTGGAAACTGAACTGGAAAAGTTGGAGGTTCCAATAAAAATTGCCACAAAGTTGATGATCGCGTTGGACGAGGTTTATTCCAATATTGTCCATTATAGCGGTTCTACCCGCACGGAGCTGTATTGCTGTGGTGGGGCGGGTACCTTGAATCTGATATTCCGGGATGATGGGATCCCGTATAATCCACTGGAGGCTGAAACGCCGGATATTACCCTTTCTGCGGAGGAACGGAGTATCGGGGGGCTGGGGATTTTTATGGTTCGTAAAATGATGGATCGGGTTGACTATGTTTATGAAAATGCACATAACATCCTGACACTCAGCATGCAATATTGATAAGTGATTTAAAATCCCAGCCCTTCATTTTTTATAATGGGCGCAGGAAAGTTTATAGAAAAAACTTCAATATTAGGAATGGAAAATATGAGGCAGGAACGAATTTTATTTATCAATGCTTGTCCTCGGCCAAATTCCCGCAGCTATGCGCTGGCCCAGTTTGTGCTCAGCCAGCTTTCCGGCGAGGTGGAGGAAGTGCAGCTTTTTAAGGAGAAGGATCTTCACCCTTTGGATTATCCTGCTCTGGAGGAGAGGGAACGCTGTGTTCAGGCCGGCGATTTCTCTTCAGAATATTTCCGCTGGGCAAAGCAGTTTTCTGCTGCAGATTGCCTGGTGGTCGCCGCGCCTTACTGGGATCTTTTCTTTCCCAGCATTCTGCGTGTCTATCTGGAAGCGGTCAGTGTTTCCGGTCTCACGTTCCGCTATGGAGAAAACGGGCAGGTGGAGAGCCTTTGTAAGGCAAAGCAGCTGATTTATGTGACTACTTCCGGCGGCTTTATTGGTGAGATGAATTATGGGTATGATTACCTGAAGGCATTGTGCCAGACGATGTTTTGCATCCCCTATGCCTGCTGCTTTTCAGCAGAAGGCTTGGATATTTATGGTGCCGATGAGGCAGCGATCCTGTCCACAGCCCGGGAACGCATCCTTCAGGGAATGGTAGAGCTACAGGAGAGAAGGCAGTCCTGAATTTGAAAATAGACCAAAATATGCGGGGGCCCTGATCTGGGGCTCTCCTTTTTTATGCCCTGCTCCGGCTTAGCTCTTTTCTCCGATCGTTTTCGGGCGTTTCTGGATCAATGACCGGATTCGGGTATCGTCAAGAGTTATGCGCAAAACAGTTTGCAGGCTCCGGCCAAATGAGGTCAGCCGGCAATAGAGGCGTCCTCGAAAGCCGCCTCTAAATGCTTCATATTCATGCACTTCTTGTTGCCCACATGACGCAGCCGGGCACGGACCAGCATCAGAGCAGAGTTGCCGTCTGGGAAAGTTCCCACCACACGAGTTCGGTGACGGATTTCCCGGTTAAGTCGCTCAATAACATTGTTAGTGCGGATTCGAGTCCAAAGCTCAGAGGAGAAATCGCAGTAGGTCAGTGTTTCATCAACGCTGTCCTCCACCTTCTTTGCTGCCTCTTTCAGCTTCATTTCCTTCAACTGAGCAGCAACAGACTTTGCCTTTTCTCTGGCAGCTTTCTTGTTTTCCTGAGCGTGGATCGCTTTGAGCATTTTTGCCACCAACTTCACCTTGGAACGGGGAGCGACAGAAAACACATTGCGGTAGAAATGAACCGTGCAGCGCTGGTATTTGGCATCGGGAAACACCTCTCCCACGGCTTCCAGCATGCCCAGGCATTTGTCCCCAACAACGAGTTTTACGCCGTCCA
>JAUMYD010000221.1 GCA_030528765.1 Bacillota bacterium | reverse complement strand
CTCTGGCGGTGCCGTCCCCGCCGGCGAAGAGAAGAAGATCACAGCCTTCCTCCAGGAAAAGTCGGGCTGCATCCCTGCTGTCCCGGCTGCTGCTGCTTTCTCCGGCTGGCCGCCCGAGAATCCGGGCAGGAAGGCCAAGTTCCCGAAGCTGATTTTCCCCCATATCCCCTCCATAGCTGAGGATATCCGGCAGCTCCTGCATTTCTGCCAGCAGGGAAAGGGCCTGCATTGCCCGGGCAGAGGCTTCTGCTTTGGCGCCCATAGCCAACGCCTTTTCCACTACTTCCGGGCCGTCACTGCCCTTTAAACCGACCCGACCACCAAGGCCGGCCAAAGGATTGATCAGGATCGCAATTGTTTTTTTCATGGGACCTCCTGTATTTGTGGGCTTTAGGCGGCTGTGCTTGCCGGGGCGCCTGCAGATGGCAGGCAAAAGAAACAGCTGAAAGATAAAAATACGGCACAGCCGGGGAAATGGTTTATGGAGCCTGTTAAACAGTATAGTGACAGAATAGCATAGTGTGGCCCTTTGCTCAAGGCTTTGATTCTTCTTGAAAATCTTTATGCCAGACAGTATAATAATAAACGGTTAAGTATGGATACATTCCTTTCTTTCTCTTTTTCTTCTGTCTTTTTCTGCGTGTCTTTGCGTCCGCAGACTTGGCGGAGGAAGAAAATTGGAAGGACAGATAAAAGTTGGAGGATTTGAAATGGATTATTCTTGGCTGCCGAAGGTGGATAAAATTCTTCTGGCTGCGGGAGCTTTGCCAGCAGAGCTGCTGGGAGCGGAGTATTCTGTGAAGATCATGACCGAGGCTGCCCGGTCTGCCATTGCCCAGCTGCGGGAGGAGATCAGCCGTGGCGGGGTGGAATATGCGGATAAAGAACAGCTTTTTGCTGCAGCTTTGGAAGAAAGCCTGCGGAGATATCGCAGGCTTTGCTCTTCTTCCCTGCGTCGGGTCATCAATGCGACCGGTGTGGTGCTGCACACGAATTTGGGACGGGCTGTGCTGGCGGAGGAGGCAATTGAGGCGATCAAGCGGGTAGCGGGGTCCTACTGCAATCTGGAGTTGAGTCTGGAGAGCGGGAAGAGAAGCAGCCGCTATGAGCATGTGTGCTCCCTGCTGCAGGAGCTGTGTGGTGCCGAGGATGCATTGGTGGTGAATAACAATGCCGGCGCTGTTCTGCTTGTTCTGGATGCCTTGTGCCGTGGTGGGGAGGCAATTGTTTCCCGTGGGCAGTTGGTTGAGATCGGCGGCAGCTTCCGCGTTCCGGAAATCATGGAAAAAAGCGGTGTGCGTCTGCGGGAGGTCGGCACCACCAATAAGACACATCTTTCCGATTATGCCCGGGCCATTGGCCCGGAAACCCGCTTGCTGCTGCAGGTGCATCCCAGCAATTTTAAAATGTACGGTTTCACGGAAAGCGTTTCTCTGGAGGAGCTGGTGGAGCTGGGGCATTCCCATGGCCTGCCTGTCATGGATGATCTGGGCAGTGGCTGCCTCTATCCCTTGGCAGCTGAAGGCATTGGGGATGAGCCGCTGATTTCCGCTGCGCTTGCCAGCGGCGTGGATGTTCTTACCTTCAGCGGAGATAAGCTGCTGGGCGGTCCTCAGGCCGGGATCATTCTGGGGAAAAGGGAATATATCAGAATGATCAAAGAAAACTCACTGACACGGGCTTTACGGATAGATAAGTTTACTTTAGCTGCATTGGAGGCTACGCTGCGCATCTACAGCCAGGGCCGGGCGCGGGAAGCGATTCCCACCCTGTCCATGATCACCGCAGACCGGCAGAAGCTGCATCCTC
>JAUMYD010000088.1 GCA_030528765.1 Bacillota bacterium | reverse complement strand
CGAAATAATCCTCAAATTCCAGGTGGCAATCCACGCCGCTGATCTCCTCCATGATCTGCTCCAGCCGGGGCAGATCGATCACCCGCTCCGGCACCTCCCCGGCCAGCCAGAGCTTAGCGTATTCATAGGCAGCCCACAGCCCCAGCTCCTTAGAAGCGATGGGGAAATCGGCGAAGCGGCCGTTTGGCCCGGTGCCCTCCGCATTGGGGCGCAGGGAGGCCGGGTCATCGATATTCACCTTCGGATAAAGGCTGCCGGGGTAGATCGCGCCGTGCAGCCCGCAGTAGGTTGTCAGCCGCCACTGCATTTCCCCCTCGATGGCGGCAAAGGCGGTGTTCGTGCCATAGGTCTCCACCTGCTGGGCCACATCCCGCCGCAGGATGGGCTCCCAGTCATAGACGTCCTTTTTCGGGATCACCACCGGCACGAAGCGGATATCCTGCTCAGCGCAGCTTTGGAGAACTGCCGCCAGCGCCTTGTCCTGATCGGCAAAGGCAAAGAGATGGGCAGACTGTATGTAATAAACCAGGGTCTCCGCGCCCATCTGCTTGGCCTGCTCCACCATGCGCCGGGCCTGGGCGGAGATATTGAATTCCAGCAGCAGATCCAGCTCCCTTGCCAGGCTGTAAGTTCCCTCCCCTCCGGCACAGCCCACCCAGAACTGGGGGGATTCCCGAACCTGAGCCTCATCCAGGATCTCCGAAAAGTTCAGGGTCTCCGGAAAATAGAAGGAGTAGTTTTCATTCAAAAGCACAGCGCCCGCCTCCGGGGCTTGCAGCAGCTTTTCTATTTCCTGGGCGAGAAGTTCCTCCTCCTGGAAATCGGCTACACTTTCCCAGAGGAGTATATCTTCTTCCTCCGCCAAGGATCCCAGACCGCTCCGGGGGCTGAGATAAAAAGCCGCCACCTTCTGCCCCAGCTTGCTTCGGTCTATGGGCGCGGGCTGGTTTTCCTCTGGGGCTTCCGCTTCGGCGGGGGCTTCTGTGCAGGCCGTGAGCAGCAGGCAGAGCAGAGACAAACACAGGATCAGTCTTTTCATTGGGCTTCGCTCCTTTCTCTTTTTCACAGCAATTCCTGAAACAAATTAGAACACGTTCGCCAGTAAGTTAAAACCATATATTTTTATTTTAGCATAGAATTACCATAAATTCAACAAAACAAATCTAAACATTAGATGAAGATTATTTTTGTGCAGATTCAATACTGGGATAGCGATAAAAACCTCCCGGCTCCGCAGGGATCGGGGAAGGTCTATGCCCCCCTCCCGCCACAGCAAATAAGCCCTTCTCCCCACAGCCTGACTGTGAAGAGAAGGGCTTTGCCTGTGCCCACGAAAACTTGTAAAACCCTTCTGATCATGAAAGAAAAGAATCAAAAGAGTTTTAACATTTGGCCGATACTTCTATCCCGTGAGGCAGTCCAAAAAATAAAAGTTTCTTGGATCCTCTTCCCAAAGAGGAACAGTTCGAAAGGCTTTTCTCTCACAATAACCCTTCTCTTGCATGCATCTGTCAACCCACCGTAAGTTTTGTTATGTGGCAACCACATTTTACACGATGTTTTATATATTGTCTCTTTTACTATAAGTGTTGCTTTTCAGATGATAAACTGTCAGCTCCCCACACAGGGAAGCCTTCGCTGCAACCAAAATCATATGCTGCAGAGCACACTGAACGGCGTATAGAAACGCATATTTTACCTGTTCAGGAGCAGCGATCTATCTTTTTTCTTTATCTTACTTTTCTTTATCCTTATTTAGCCAAACCAGGTCTAAACAAAGAAAAACAGAGCCCGGGCACAAACAGACCACAGCGAAACCATCGCTGCCTGTATAGTTTATTATCAGACAAAGGTAAAAACATACAGATGACAGAAAAATGTAGAGTTGCTACTGCTCTATTCCATGTTTTGCCCTTCAGCTAAGAAAGCCCCCTAGATGTTTTTTCTATCGATCTGCCTGATCACAGGCTAGCACATACAGGCAGACTGTACAAAAACAGGGCAGCAAATCAGATTGCTGCCCTGTAAAGGTTTTATGCGCATCTGCCATTGCCGGGGACTTTGTTTTCATCAAAAGCCGCTTTATCCTTCCTGCTGCAGGCAGGAAAGATCCAGTACCCGCTCTGATATCCGGGCCGCCAGCTGCGGATTGTGGCTGATAGCGATCAGCCCCAGCTTTCTCTCCTCTGCTTCCCGTAGAAGCAGCTGCCAGATCTGCGCCTGGCTTATGGCATCCAGCATAGTACTGATCTCATCGCAGATCAGATACGGCGCACCGCTCAGCAGGGCTCGTACCACACAAAAGCGCTGCAGCTCCCCACCGGAGAGCTCCCGGGGGAAGCGATCCAGCCAAGCCACTTCAATGCCAAGACGCGGCAGCAGATCCTCCTGCTGAAGGGGGCATTCCTCCAAAACCTGCCGCAAACGCCAGCGGGGATTGATTGCCTGCTCCGGGTGTTGGCTGATCAGCTGCACCGGGCAGCACCGCTTTTGGGGCAGGAGCTGCCCATCCAGAAGGATCTCCCCCCTCTCCGGCTGCAAATAGCCTGCCAGCAGCATGGCCAGAGTGCTTTTTCCGCAGCCGCTGGGCCCCAGCAGAGACAAACGTTCCCCTCGATCCAGTCGAAGGCTGAAATCCTTCAGAAGCCAAGGCTGCTGCCTTCCATAGCGAAAGAAAATATTTCGGGCCTCAAGTACCATGGTAACACCTCACTTCTCCTCCCCGCAGCGAACGGATGGGTGGAAGCGCTGCCCGGCAGAGCTCTGTTTGATAAGGACAACGGTCTGCAAAACGGCAGCCCGGAATCTCCTCCCCGGCATAGGGTTGAAAGCCCGGGATCGGCTGAAAGCCATTCTGGGGCAGTGCGCGCCAAAGCGCCTGAGAATAGGGATGACGCAGAGCCTGTGTCCCTTCCCGGAAATCACGGGCAGGAGCCAGCTCCACCGTCACTCCGGCATAAAGAAAGGCCATCCAATCCGCAAAGGAAGCAGCCAGATCTATATCGTGAGTGATCAAAATTATCGCTTTTCCCTTATCTGCCTCCTGCCGTAAAGTCCGCAGGGCCTCCAAAGATTGTTCCAGGCTCATACCTGGAGTAGGTTCATCCGCGATCAGCAATTCTGCTTCACTGAGCAGGGCCGTGGATAGCAGCACCCGCCTGCTCATACCGCCGGAAAGCTGATAAGGATACATCTTTTCTGTTTGCATAGGCAGGCCAAAACGTTTCCAGATGCTGCGTCTCTTTTCCCGGGGAAAGGGCTTTCTATACCCATCCACCTGGGCGCCCACCCGCATCAGCGGATCCAGATAGCTGACAGACTGGGGCAGCAGAGCGATCTCCCGTCCCCGCAGAGCAGCCTGCCGTTCCGGGTTCAAATCCTTCCCCTTATAAAGCAGCCTCCCCTTCTGACAGGCATTCGGCGGAAGGATCCCCAGGATCCCCGCTGCCAGCAGGCTCTTCCCAGAACCGGAAGATCCGATCAAAGCCAAAATCTCTCCTGGATAAACGCGCAGATACAAATTGGAAATGGGCTCCAGCACCCGCTGTGCCAAACCCTCTCCATACATTCGGAAGGAGATGGATAAATCCATGATCTCCAGCAGAGGCACAGTGCCTTCTCTGCGTGCCGGGAAGGCACTTTCCTCTGCCCTCTCTATTTTTTTCATAGCCGCCCCCCTATTCCTGCGCACTGTATGGATCCAGCTGTTTGCGCAAATTCTCTCCCAAACGATCAAAAAGCAGCACGATCAAAACCAGCAGCAAACCCGGAAAAAGGGCAGACCACCACATTCCGGCAGAAATATACTGCAGGCTCTCCGAAAGGATCATACCAATAGCCGGCTGCTCCGGTGGCATTCCGAAGCCCAGAAAAGAAACAGAGGCCTCGTGCAGAATTGCGTGCGGGAAGAGCAGCACCATACCCACCAGAAAATGCGGCGCCAGGTGGGGCAGCAAATGATGACGGAGGATCCAGCTGCCTGATTTTCCCAAACGGCGGGAAACAGCCACATAGTGCTGATTCCGCAGCTGCAGAACCTCTGCCCGGACCAGGCGGGCCAGGCTGCACCAGTGGGTCGCGGCAATGCCCACCAGCAGCCCCTTCAACCCCCGGCCCAGAGAAAAGGAAATGAGAATGATCAGAACCGTATGGGGAATGGACATAAAAAGATCAATGATCCACCTGATACAGGAATCCAGCAGCCGGGAGGGAAGCACAGTGGCAACCCCCACCAGAAGCGCAATAAACGCGCTGATCAGAGAAGCAGCCAGCCCCACCATCATGCTGGTGGAAAGCCCCTTCAGTGTCCGCAGAAACAGATCCCGCCCCATAGCATCCGTGCCGAAGGGATGCTCCCAGGAAGGGGCCTGCCTTGCCTCCAGAAAACTTCCGGAAACCGCGGATTCCGGGATCAGCAGCCCCAAAAGGCAGATCACCAGCAACAAAAGCAGCGAGCCGGCAAAGCAAAAAAGCAGAAGTTTACGATGATTCATCTTCATCTGGCAGCCTCCCGAATCCGGGGATCCACCAAGCCGTAAAGAAGCTCGGCAATCATGTTCCCCACAGAGACAAAGAGGGCCGAAAAGAGACTGATACCCAGCAAAAGCGGCACATCGGAATTCAGGCCCGCTGCCGCCACCGCGCTACCAAGGCCGGGGAAGCTGAACACCGTCTCTGCCAGGACAGAGCCGCCGAACAGCTCCGCAAAAGAGCTGAATTGCAGGGTCAAAGCAGGAAGAAGAATATTGCGCAGGCCATGGCGCTGCAGGATCTTCCACTTTCCGGCAGCCCTGGCCCGCGCAAAAAGCACATAATCGCTGTGCAACACATCGATCAGCTTCTCACGGGTGTGCAGGGCAACATTCCCAAAAGAAAGCAGGCTCAGTGTCAGCGCAGGCAGGAACAAATGATGTAACCGCTGCCAAAAGCTGATATTCTCACTGAGCATGCCGATCGGGCCGGAAAAACCGATGGGGAAAATAGGCAACCAGACAGAAAAAAGAAGCAGAAGTACCAGCCCCAGCCAAAAAGAGGGCAATGCACTCAGTACATAGCATAGCCTTTTCAAAAAACGATCTGCCCATTTCCCCTCGTTCATAGCCATAAGGCAGCCAAGAGAAAAGCCGATAAGCCCGGCAAAAAGCCAGGCACACAGCATCAGGGAGATAGAATTCCAGAAGCGTTCCCCGATGATCTCTGCCACAGGCCTGCGGTAAAGAGAAGATTCCCCCAGATCCCCACGGAGCAAGTGGGAAAGCCAGGAAAGATAGCGTGTAAGAGGAGGTGTATCCTGCTCCCAATATTCCGCGATCTCGGCCCTTTGTTCAGGGGAAACCGCTGTTCCCAGATTCAGGATATACTGCTGCACCGGGTCGATCGGTGAAGCACTGATCAGCGCAAAGGCTATGATGCTGACGGCCAGCAGCAGCGCGAGCATTTTCAGCAGCTGCAGAAAAAACCGTCCGCTCAGCCGCAGTAAAAGGTTTTTCATAAAGCGTCCCTTTCCTTTTATCCCAGCAAGAAGCTATTCCAGCCAGTACCAATCCTGCAAATTCTGGATCAGCGGCAGCCCGTGCCCATGAGGATGAATAGCCTGCTCCCCAATGGAAAGCCCCTCCCGCACAAAAGTAACGTGATCCAGATTCACAAGCCAGATCCAAGGGCATTCCCCCCGCATGGAACTGCCGCTGCTGCCATCCCATTGCAGCTTCTGCCAATACACATTTGCCTCCTCCGGGCTGCGCGCAAGAAGCGCCGCCTCCATGTAGGCATCGCTTTGCGCATCGGCATAGCCCTCCGGATTATAATAATCATCCAGAAAAGCTCCTTCGCTGCGGTAAAGATAATAGCTCTCGTTGGGGCTGGCAGAGCCCCAACCCATCATGACCGCCTCGGAAAACATACGTTGGGATATCTCATCCCAGCTGCAGCCTTCCACCTTTATTTTGATCCCCAGCTCCAGAACCTGCTCCGCAGCGGCCAGCGCCAAAGCCTGCCGCACGGAATCCCCAGCAGGATAAAGGCAGGAGAATTCCGCGGGGCAGCCCTCTTTTTCCAGAATGCCGTCTCCGTCAGAATCCAGCCAGCCCCCTTCAGCCAGCAACTGCTTAGCATATTCCGGGTCATGGGCGATCCAGCATTCCGGATTGTTCCAGGGCATGCCATCGTTTTCCGAATAAGCAGGGCGGGCAAAGCCATCCAGCACCACATCCGCAAGAAGCTGCCGGTCGATTCCGTAAGCGATCGCCTGCCGAAGCTCCCGGTGGCAGGTGACATCATTACCGATGCACGCCCCGCTTTCCGTCTCCTTCCCCTCCCGCGGGGAAAGCGGCATAGTAAAACCTCTGTTATCCACAGAGCGGATCGCCTCCACCCGGTAGCCGGGGATCTCTGTGCTGCCCAAGCTGGCAGTGGAATAGGCCACATCCACCAGCCCGGCCTGCACTGCGGCAAGGGCGGCATCCTCCGACATAAAGACGACCGTTACCTGCTTGATGGCAGGGCTGCCCCCGTAATAGTCTTCGTTTGCCCGGAAGATCAGCTGCTCCTGCGGCCTCCATTCCAGCAAGGCATAGGGGCCGGAACCGATCGGTGCGCGCCCGTAGTTTTCATCATAGGCATGTTCCGGTACGATCCCAATGGAAGCCAAGGTATTCAAAAAGATCGAGCAGGGCTGGGAAAGTCTTACCTGCAGCTCCGTATCGTTCAGGGCCACAGCGCTTTCCATATAGCTCAGATCCACTGCGCCCTGGGCTGTTTTTGCCTGCTCCAGCGTGAAAGCGACATCCGAAGCCCGGAGCGGCGTTCCATCCGTGAAGTACACATCATCCCGGATGTGGAAATGCCAAAGCAGGCCGGAGGGATCCAGAGAATATTGGACAGCCAGATCATTTTCAAAAGTCAATTCCGAGGTATAACGCACCAGTGTACTCTGAACAATGGGAGAAGAACCGTGCCCCCAGCCCTGGGTCGGATCCAGTGTATCCGGCTCAGAAGCAATGGCGATCACCACGCTGTCCCGTTTTTCGGGCACCCCGGATTCCACTTCCCCGCAGGCAACCATCAGGAGCAGCAGACTGAAAAAAAAAGCGATGGACAGGATTTTTTTCATAAGCTTGGCTATCTTCCTTTCTGTAATTCGCATATATTATGCTTCGCATTTTTTAAATTTTTGCAGATGCCTTTTCTCCTGCTTTCACCTGCTTCTTAGCGAAAAAAAAGACCACCGTATTCTGCCTTCAGGCAGATAACGATCGTCTTCTGACCAGCCATTTTTCTATGAAGCTGTGCAAAACAACAGGGGAATATCTGCTTCTGCAGATTGCGCCGGGTAGGCCCGATGATTTACAGAAAGTATAACACAAAACCAGAAAAAATGCAAGTGCAAACAGCACTTTGCACTGCCTTTTCTAACTCCGGAAAAAGCCGTCCCCAGCCTCCCCTGCTACGCTAAGCACCAATCGTCTCCCTACAGCAAGCCCGCAAAAAGGCGGGCACACAAAGCTTCCGGGCTTTCCTTCAGGATCTGCGGAGCCAGTGCCATAAAAGCCGACTTCGCAGAAAAAGATCCACCCCGGCACCGT
>JAUMYD010000087.1 GCA_030528765.1 Bacillota bacterium | reverse complement strand
GGCAGCTACCCTATGTCAGTAATGTTCTCATATTGTCTTATTGGAAACTACCCTCTCTCTGTTCCTTTTTCTATTGGCTTTTTTATGCAGGCTCTTTGGGTGTGCTTCCCTTCTTCCGAAGAGAAAAGAAAAAAGCCTCTTGCCAAGGCAAGAGGCTTTGGTGGGGTTAGTTGGGTTCGAACCAATGACCTCCACGATGTCAACGTGGCGCTCTAACCAGCTGAGCTATAACCCCGAAGCACTACTATTATGCCTTATTTCCCTCTATTTGTCAAGGATTTTTTTCGGGGAATTATAATTTTATTTTTCAGAAAAAAGCTGTGATTTCCACCTCAGCAGCGTTCTGAATCTTGCAAAAAAATACCATAAGATTTATACTATAAGAAGAACTGCCAAAACTGCCACCTTTCCCGGACAGCGGCATTGGACACAAAGGAAACCCAAACATGCACTTTCCCTATACAAATGAATTATGCGAAATCTTTGAGGAGATCGTGGAGATCGATTTCACAAAAGAGCAGGCCCTGCTGCTGCACAGCAGAAGCTTTCCCCAGGAAGCCGGGAAAAGCTGCCCGATTCTGGATCTCTGGAACCGCAGGCTGCCCCTGATCCACCCGGCTGATCAGGATATCCTTTCCGGAATGTCAGCATGGCTTCAGCCGGAAAGGATAAATGAGAAAGGCCTGCAGCTGAATCTTCGCATGTATAAGCTCGCAAAACGGGATTACAGCTGGATTTCCCTCTACCTGCGCAAGCTGAGCTCCGGAAAGCTGCTGCTCTCCTATCTGGAGACCCAAAGCAGCAGCCCCGCTCAGGAAAACGGCAGGGAGTTGCTGAACCTGCTCCCTATGGGCGTGATCGTCTATGAATTCAGCCCAGAGCCCCGGCCCATCTTCATCAGCGAAAATTTTCAGGATATGCTGGGCTACCGGCTCTCCGAGCTGCCGGAGCTGAAACTCTTCCGGAAGCTGAAGGAACTCTGCCTGAAAGCCTCCCGGGATCGGGAAAGCTTTGAGCTGATCTATTTCTTCAATCATAAGGATGGCCACGTTCTGACGCTGCGCATCAACGGGGTCTTTCTTGCGGATGCCCAGGGGCACCACCTCTGTTCCATCATCATCGGAGATGCCAGCATCAGCCAACAGCTGCAGCAGGAGCTGGAGCGCTACCGAATTCTCCAGGAAAATGCGGAATTTATTACCTTCGAATATCTGATCGAAGAAGATTCCATGCACTTCTATATCAATTCCCCCGGCTGCGAGCCGCATGAACTGCGGGACGAAAAATACCTGCAGGAAAAACGCTATTCGCGGCGCATCTTCCCTGAGAATCAGGAGGAATTCCTGCAGGCAATGGAGGATGCCATCCGCCAGCCGAAGCAGCAGCATCAGGCAGAGCTGCTGATCGGGCTGCCGGGAAAGCTCTATTGGTACAGAGCCCTTTTTTCCGGGCAGCAGGATGAAAAAGGGCAGGTCTGCCGGGTCACCGGCCATGTGAAAAACATCCAGAAGGAAATGGATAGCCTGGCACATATGGAAGAGCTGCGCTATATGGCGGAGATCGACCAGGGCAGCGGGCTGCTGAACAAAAGCGCTGCCGAAAACAGAGTGAAAAGCTACCTGGCAGAGGAAGGCCGCAGCAAAAACTGTGCGCTGCTGATCCTGGATCTGGATGATTTCAAGCAGATCAACGACAAGCTGGGGCATCTGCAGGGAGATGCCGTCCTCTACCAATGTGGGCAAAGCCTGAAGGCCTCCTTCCGGGAGAAGGATATCATTGGCCGCATAGGCGGGGATGAATTTATGATCTTCCTGAAGGATATCCCCGATGCGGAGCTGGCCCGGAAAAAGGCCCTCCAGGTGCTGCAGACCCTCTCCCACATCCAGCTGGATGGGGTGCCGCCCATTCACGGCAGCCTGGGGATCAGCATGGCAGCCCCCGGGGAGCAGGATTTCCGGGCGATATTCCAGGCTGCGGATAAGGCCCTTTACCGGGCGAAAAAAATGGGAAAGAACTGCTTTGCGTTCCATATGCCCGAACAGGAGCAGTAGCCGGGCCCCTCTTTTTGGCTTTTCCTGCGGCCCTGCCGGGCTGCGGATCAGCATAGCATCTGTTTCACACACATATATTGTATTGCGGTCGGGCGCTGCCCCCGCAGGAAGGAGGACTTTATGAAAAAATACTTGGCGGAACTCTTTGGTACCCTGGTGCTGGTGTTCTTTGGCTGCGGCACCGCAGTGGTCTGCGGCGGCTTCACCGGTGGCACGGGTGCGGGCTTCCTGGGTGTGCTGGGCATCGCAATGGCCTTTGGCCTCTCCATCGTGGCAGCGGCCTATGCCATCGGCCCCATCTCCGGCTGCCATGTGAATCCGGCAGTCTCCCTGGCTGTGCTGGTCAACGGCGGCATGAGCCTGAAAGATTTCTGCGGCTATGTGATCGCACAGGTGCTCGGTGCCTTTGCCGGCAGCGCCCTGCTCTCCCTGGTGGTCAGCAATTCCACCGCCCTTTCCGGCGCAGGTGCGAACGGCTTTGGCGCCCTGAGCGGCGTGGGCCTGAGCATGACCGGCGCACTGCTGGTGGAAGTTCTGCTCACCTTCGTCTTTGTTATGTGCATTCTGGGCGTGACCAGCTCTGAAAAGACCTCCCACATGGGCGGTCTGGTGATCGGCCTGACCCTGACGCTGGTGCATCTGATCGGCATTCCGCTCACCGGCACCTCTGTGAACCCGGCCCGCAGCCTGGCTCCGGCAGTTTTCACCGGCGGCGAAGCTCTCTCTCAGGTCTGGGTATTCATCCTGGCTCCGCTGGTGGGTGCAGTTCTGGCAGCCCTGGTCTTCAAGGCTTTCTACGGCAAGAAGGCATAAGGCAGGCTTTTCCCGCGGACATATACGAATAGACGCAGCAGGCAGGGCCCGGAATTCAGGGCCCTGCTTTTTTATGGGTGGATTTGCAGAAAGAGGGAATTACGTGTATAATTTAGGTAAATGCGCAAACGGTATTTCCGCAGATTTGATCTGCAGGAAAAGATGAATTTTATTCAAAAAGGCGGTTTGACTCATGGTAAAAAGGAAGAAAAAGAACCCATTCCGGGAAAAGCATTAGCGCATTTACCCTTATATTGTTTTACGATCAAAAACCCCGATTCTTTCCAGATTTTGGGGGGAATTCGCAAGCTGAGAACAGCAGTTCTTTTCAATTTGTATTACAGTCTGCTGATTATAGCACTTTTTGTTTTACTGGGCATTATTCTGGCGAATCCCACTTAAATCTTCTAATCCCACACAAAAATCCCCTCTGCTGCGCAGAGGGGATTTTTTTGCCCACCGCGCCCGCAGGGCACCACCCTCCCCCACTTTTCCCCACGCCAGCCCACAGAGAGGAGGATGCCCCACCCCGGCGGTCGGGGGGATGCTGTTATCATGTATGTATTTTGATTTCAGAGATAAGATTAAAGTTTTTTATTTTTTTCTGATATGTATTTACTTTTTGATATGCATATGGTATTATGAATATAAAATCAAAAAAGAAAGGAGAAAACGATGAAAAAATTATCGTCAAAAGCACTACTAGCTAGTATCGTATTTAGTGTCTTGCTGTTGTTCCTCGCTTCAAATGCTTTTGCGGCGAACGGTTGGGAATATAATTACCAAAAATGGTACGGCTCATCGCCTCGATTTGACGCAAAAATCCGAAGCGGAACAGACTCAGATGTTTATGATGCTTTTGCCACAGCCATGAATGACTGGTATGAAGCAGACAGCCGTATCCGGATCACAGGTAGTTCTTCTTCCCTTAACGAACTATATTCCGTTTACGACCAGTATGAAACCGATCGAGGCCGCATGAACCCCTATCCAACCAATGGCAGCACAATACAACGCTTCACCATATGGATAAATACTTACTATTCAGCAGGGACAAATTCGTATCGCAGCACAGCGAATCACGAATTCGGCCATGTTTTGGGTTTGGGACATGTCGACAACTACAATGTACTCATGAACACGGGAAGAAATCACGAAAGTATTTATTTACCGACCAGCTCTGATATAATTGGCGTTCTTACCATTTGGGGTTACATGGATTAAAAGAAAGGAGCGCGCACCATGAGAAAAAAATCTTTGCTTCTGTTGTTCCTCTCTCTTCTCCTTCTCACCCTGCTGTCCGGCTGCTCTCCCGGCTCGGAAGAGCCCTATGTGATCGCACCCTATTCTGATTACCCTATATCCACCAGCCCTCAGGTGATGTATGAGCGGGCGGATTGTGTCGTAATCGGGCAATATGGGGATTTCCTTTATAAATTCAATATGTCCAGAGACCCCAGCGACCCCAGCAAAGAATCCCCGGATCGATATTCAGAAGGACATATGTATGCTTTCCAGGTGGAACAGGTGCTGAAGGGAGAAGCGAATACAGAAATAATTTCTGTCAATATCCCCTATCAGGAGCGCTATGATGGAGAGATCACCAATGTTGTCACGGATGACCGGGGGAATGTCATAAAAGAGCCCACAAAGCGGGATCCCTATGAATTCTATGCCATTCGGGATTTCTACATGGAGCCCGACCCGGAGGAACGGGTCATACTCTTTTTGCTTCACGACAAGGAAACCGATGTTTACTTCGCTGCCAACGAGCCTTTCACCATCGTGATCGGAGAGGATGAGGCCCTGCAGCTGAAATCCAACCTGCTCCTGCCCCAGGAAGAGCGGGAGGCTCTGGCCACCCAGAGCTTCCAGAGCAAGAAGGGGCGGACCATCCTGTATCAATCCAACAGCCTGCTCTATGATAGCCTTACTGATGAGATCAGCGGGCGCAGCCTTTCAGAACTATTGGAAGAGCTGGGTATAGAAAGCCGCTGAGTCATCCGAACATTCTGCCGCCACCACAGAAAAGCCCTTCTCCACCGGGTTCCCCCGGGGAAAAGGGCTTTTTTCTTCTATGCGCCGCCGGGCTATTCCAGCGGGGCTTCGGCTGCGCTTTCCACGGCAGCTTCTGCTTCCTCTGCCGGAGCAAGGCTGCAGAGGAAATCCTCCGCCCGCTGCAGCAGAGCTTCTCTCCCCTCCCGGCTCACCGCGGAAAAGACCACGATCTCCTGCCGGGGCACGCCCATGGCCGCGCTGATCTGCCGCAGAGACTGGGCTTTCTGGTTGTTGCTCAGCTTGTCCGCCTTGTTGGCGATCAGCGTCACCGGGAAGCCCGCATCCACCAAAATCTGGTGCATGGCCACATCCTGTGCGCTGGGCTCGTGGCGAATATCCACCAGCTGCCAGCAAAGCCGGGGGCTTTCCGTGGCCAGCAGCTGCTCGATGATCCGCAGCCACTGATCCCGCTCGCTCTTGCTCACCTTGGCATAGCCATAGCCGGGCAGATCCACGAAATACCAGGAAAGCGCCTCTCCGCTCTCGGCCAGGCCATCCACCTGATAGAAATTGAGCAGGCGGGTCTTGCCCGGGGCGGAGCTGGTGCGAGCCAGATTCTTCCGGTTGATGAGGGTGTTGATGAGGGAGCTTTTCCCTGCGTTGGAGCGGCCAAAAAGGGCGATCTGCGGCAGGGGCTCCGGGTATTGGTTGGGCCGCACAGCAGAGGCTGCCAGGCGGCTGTTGCGTATCTTGATCATCCTATTTCTTCCGGGCCAGGGTGGCCTTGGCCTGGTTGGCGATGGATTCCGCATCCAGACCGTAGTATTTCAGCAGGGCAGCAGGGGAGCCGCTCTGGCCGAAGGTATCCTTCATGCCCACGCGCTGGAAGGCAGCGGAAATGCCCGCTTCCATCAGGGTCTCCGCCACCGCAGAACCCAGACCGCCGATGATGCTGTGTTCTTCCACGGTCAGCACCGCGCCGCAGCGTTCTGCCAGGCTGCATACCAGCTCCGTATCCAGAGGCTTGATGGTGTGGATGTCCACCACAGCGGCCTTCACGCCCTCCGCAGCCAGCAGCTCGGCGGCTTCCAGAGCCTGAGAAACCATCAGGCCGGAGGCGAAGATGGCAATATCCGAGCCGGTCCGCAGCAGCTGACCCTTGCCCAGGGTGAATTCCTGGCCTGCTTCATAGACAGCCGGGGCAGCCAGACGACCCAAACGCAGGTAGACCGGGCCGTTCAGCTCCGCAGCAGCGCGGACAGCCCATTCGGTGCAGGTGGCATCCGCCGGGCAGATCACGGTCATGCCGGGCAGAGAGCGCATCAGGGAAACATCCAGGATGGACTGATGGGTGCCGCCGTCCTCACCCACGGTGATGCCCGCATGGGTAGCAGCGACTTTCACGTTGTATTTGCCGTAGCAGACGCTGTTGCGGATCTGCTCAAAGGCACGGCCGGTGGCGAATACGGCGAAGCTGCTGAGGAAGGCAGTCTTCCCGCAGGAAGCCAGACCGCAGGCCACGCCCACCATATCCTGCTCAGCGATGCCGCAATCCACAAAGCGCTCCGGCGCTGCCTTGGCGAATTTGGCAGTCTGGGTGGAGCCGGCCAGATCTGCATCCAGCACCACGATCTTATCATTTTCTTCCGCTAAAGCTGCCAGGGTGAGGCCATAGGCCTCCCGGGTCGCGAGATTTTTCTTTTCTTCCATGGCTTAACCCTCCAATTCCGCCAGCGCCTGAGCGGACTGCTCAGCGTTGGGCGCTTTTCCGTGCCAACCGGCCTGATTTTCCATGAAGCTGACGCCCTTGCCCTTCACCGTTTCGCCGATGATGACAGTGGGCTGACCCTTCACTTCCCTGGCCTGTGCCAGAGCAGTGCGGATCTGTTCGTGGTCGTGGCCGTCGATCTGGATCACGTTCCAGCCAAAGGCCCGGTATTTCTCATCCAGCGGATCCGGGTTCAGAACGTCTTTGATATTGCCGTCGATCTGCAGGTGGTTATGATCCAGCAGAATGACCAGGTTATCCAGCTTATAATGGGCAGCGAACATAGCGGCCTCCCAAACCTGACCTTCCTGCTGCTCACCATCGCCCATCAGGGCATAGACCCGGTAATCCCGGCCATCCATTTTGGCAGCCAGGGCCATGCCGCAGGCCAGGGAGAGACCCTGCCCCAGGGAGCCGGTGGAAGCATCCACGCCGGGAACCTTATGCATATCCGGGTGACCCTGCAGGGGGCTGCCCAGCTTCCGCAGGTTGGCCAGCTCTTCCATGGGGAAGAAGCCTTTCAGCGCCAGGATGGCATAGAGCGCGGGGGCAGCGTGACCCTTCGTCAGCACGAAGCGATCCCGGTCTGCTTTCCGGGGCTCGGCCGGGTCCACATTCATGAATTCCCCATAAAGCACAGCGAGAAAATCCGTGGCGGAAAGAGAGCCGCCCGGATGCCCGCTGGCAGAAGCAGTCAGCATCTTGATGATCTCCTGCCGCATCGTGCGGGCCAGTGCGATTGTATCCAGCATCGTTCAATCCTCCATTTTTTATCTTTCCGGGCAGCTGCCCGGTGCGTCCAAAGTTGCGTACATGAAGTAAAGTATCTTTATCTGAAAGGGCCGGAGCCTCTCCCGGCAGGGATTCCTGAAGAAAAGGGGGTTCCTTTCTCTCGTGGGCAAAAGCCACTTCCGGAAATCCCGGCGCGCGTACTTTCTTAGATATTCGCGGCGAATATGGGCTAATCCCGGCGAGAATACTTCCGTAA
>JAUMYD010000220.1 GCA_030528765.1 Bacillota bacterium | reverse complement strand
ATACAGAGAAGCTGAACAGGCAGCCCTCCTGGAGCCTTTTTTTGATGGTCTTTTCGCTTTCGATCAAATCCCTTGCGGTCTTAAATCCATAGATCTCACTGGCGTCCCGCAGCAGCCGCTCGTTATTGGTACCATCCTCCGTGAGACACAGTGAAAAGGTATCCGCCAGATTTTGGGGCAGGATGTCATCGCCGGTGTGGCCCATTCGGTTCAGGGCGTGAGAGAGGGCGAAGATGGCGCAGCCGGATTTATCCATGTTGCTCTTGCGGTAGGCCACATCCAGCCAGGAGCCGTCCTTCTGGCTGTATATATCCTTCAGCCCCCGATCCGCTTCGCCGGAAACGGTAAAGTCCTCCGACAGGGTCTGTGTATACCCCTCCTGATCGGTGATCTCCACGGTGAGGGTATATTCACCCTCCTGTTGGGCCAGCCAGGAGGCTTCAAAATGATCCGTGGCTTCGCCGCTGAAAAGGCGCTTCCCCTCCCGGTGGAGGGTATAGCGGCATTCATGGGTCGTCCAGGCGATCACTTCAATATCCAAGATTTCCCCCGCCATCAGGGAATCGGCGCTCAATGTGAGGCTGGCTTCCCCGTGGGGCAGCAGATGGATATTGTCGCTGGGCAGCGCAAAGGCGCGATAATCAGCCGTAAATACGACCTCGCCCGATTCTGCATGAACGAGGGCAGCATAGCAATACTGATCCTCATCATTGAAGAAGCCGCACAGATACAGGGGCCCTTGCAGCCCATCCTGCTCATCCAGCGGAGCGATCTGATAATACAGGGGATCCTCATCGAAGGCCTTGAATTTCTTGCTCAGGGTCTTTTCGGCCTTTTCCAACGCTTCCCCCTGGGTGAGGGAGCCGGTCTCCTCCTCGCTGTCCTCGGGGCCGATCAGGCTGACGGAGGACACGGGCGCAAAGCCGCAGCCGCCGGGGCCGGTCACCAGGCAAAAATCCTTTTGAACGGCGGATACCGAAACGATCTCTCCGGCCGGCATGTGGCCGATGCTTATGCTTTTTTCATCCGCCTGGGCATAAAGGGGGGCTGCTTCGGCCATCATGCCCCCCTGACTGATCCAGCTCAAAGCCTCTGGCGGCTGAGTGTGTTGATAGGAAAGAGCGGACACGGGCAGATACCCCGTATCCTCTCCGGCATGCACCAGGGCATATTCCCCTTCAAGGGCTTCCACCTCCACAGCCTCGCAGCCGCCGATAGGCCGGATCACCGGTGAATCGCTGCCTGCATCCTCCCGCAGAAGGGCGATGCCTTCATCGGGATAAACGGTGAGGCCCGGAAGCTGGGAGGAGACGCGGATGTACTCGTTCATCACATAACCGGTCTTGCCCTTATACACGATCTGGGTCCAGCTTTCGCCCACTTCCTCCACTTCCACCAGTTCGTGGTTGGGCACATATCCGGCCAGCTTGGCATTTTTCTTGGGAGAGACCCGCATATTCAGCTTTCCGCCGGGGGTGACGATCCGTCCCGAATCGGCCAGCGCCTGAGAAAAACATAAGCTCAGCGCCGCAGCAAGAAAGAGTGTCAGGATCAGATACTTTCTCTTCATAGGGAAACTCCTGCATAAAAAAGATACCTTATTTTAACACAGTTAAGGGGTACCTGCCACCATTCCCGGTAAAAAAACAAAAATCCAGAAAAAACAAGATTAAAGGATTATTTGGTTGATTATTCAGATTGATTAATATTATAATACTTAAGTGGTTTTGTGCAGTTGTCAAAGCCGCATGGGGCAGGATCGCCGAAGTGCCGGAGATCTGCTGATGATTACCCATACAAAGGCGGATGAAACGAATGGCC
>JAUMYD010000086.1 GCA_030528765.1 Bacillota bacterium | reverse complement strand
TATGAGATCGGCAGCGTGAATTTGGGTGGAGAAAGCTTTCCCAGCCTTCGTACCAGCATGAGGGTGAATGACATACTGCTTTTCCAGGAGGCAGTCTCTATGAAATGCCCTGGCTATATTGCCAATCTTATGTTTACTGCTCAGGAGGAAGAGACCATTGATTCCCTGATCGGGAAGTTTTATCTTTTGCGCTGAAGTCAAAGCCTCTTTTCCGGGGAAGCTGTTTTTGCAGAGGAGACTGTGCGGGCAGCTTTCTGTCCGGCCATGTCACAGGGGAATACCTTGACTTTGCCCTGATCCTATGATAAAATATTCAGCGATATAAAGTTACGGTCTGCCCCTGCTTTTCTGCAGCCGTAAATGACCACAAATTATCGGGAATGGAGATATGACAATGGAAAGAATTAAAACTCTGGATACCCGCAATCTCTGCGAAAGCGCGAAAAAGGGCGGCTGTGGCGAATGCCAAACCTCCTGCCAGTCTGCTTGCAAAACCAGCTGCGGTGTTGCCAATCAGAAATGCGAAAACGAGAATAAATAAGCGAACGCAAACAAAAGCTGCCGCCTGCATAAGGCGGCACTTTTTATATAAAGAAATGCTTCTGCGGAAGCGTTTGAAGCATTCCGACACTATCATTTGGGAAGGATATTTCTATGGTACATCAGTATCAGTTAAACGGATATAACATCGTTCTGGATACCTGCTCCGGCTCTGTTCATGTGGTGGATGAGCTGGCTTATGATGTGATCGCCCTCTTCCCGGAGCACAGCCCGGAGCAGATCGTGGCCGAGCTTCTGGAAAAATACGCGGAGCAGCCTGATGTGAACGAAGCGGAGCTTTTGGCCTGCATCAAAGATGTGGAAGCGCTCATGCAGAGCGGTAAGCTCTATACGCCGGATACCTTCGCGGAGATGGCCGGCACCTTTAAGGAACGCTCCGGCGATGTGGTGAAGGCGCTTTGCCTGCATGTGGCGCATACCTGTAATCTGAATTGCTCTTATTGCTTTGCCAGCCAGGGCAAGTATCACGGGGATCGGGCGCTGATGTCCTTTGAGGTGGGCAAGCAGGCCCTGGATTTCCTGATGGAGCATTCCGGCAGCCGCAGAAACCTGGAGGTGGATTTCTTTGGCGGGGAACCCCTGATGAACTGGGACGTGGTAAAGCAGCTGGTGGAATATGCCCGCAGTGTGGAGCAGGAGCGGGGAAAGAATTTCCGCTTTACCCTCACTACCAATGGCATGCTGATCGATGATGAGGTCATCGATTTTGCCAATCGGGAAATGAGCAATGTGGTGCTTTCCCTGGACGGCCGCAAGGAGATCCATGACCGTCTGCGCGTGGATTACGCAGGCCGGGGCAGCTATGCGCAGATCGTCCCCAAATTCCGGAAGCTGGTGGAGGCCCGCGGCGGGAAGGATTATTATATGCGCGGCACCTTTACCCATGCCAACCCGGATTTCACCGAGGATGTATTCCATATGGCGGAGCTGGGCTTCACTGAGCTGAGCATGGAGCCTGTGGTCTGTGGCCCGGATGATCCCGCTGCTCTTACGCCTGATGATCTGAAAGTGGTGAAGGAGCAGTATGAGATCCTTGCCAAGGATATGCTTCGCCGCAAGCGGGAGGGCAAGCCCATCACCTTCTACCATTACATGCTGGATCTGCGGGAAGGCCCCTGCATCTATAAACGCATCTCCGGCTGCGGCTCCGGCACGGAATACATGGCCGTTACCCCCTGGGGCGATCTTTACCCCTGCCATCAGTTTGTGGGGGAAGAGCAGTACAAGCTGGGGGATGTCTGGAATGGCGTCAGCAATACCGCCCTTCGGGAGGAATTTCGCTCCTGCAATGCCTATGCCCGCCCGGAATGTGCGGATTGCTGGGCAAAGCTCTATTGCTCCGGCGGCTGCGCTGCCAATGCCTACCATGCCAGCGGCTCCATCCGTGGTATCTATGAACCGGGCTGTGAGCTCTTCCGCAAGCGCATCGAATGCGCCATCATGCTGCAGGTGGCAGAGCTCTGCGGAGAAGAGGAAAACTGATGCGTACACCGATCGCAGATTTCGTACAAGCCTATGCGGCTCAGTCCATGGCTCGTTTTCATATGCCCGGGCACAAGGGCCGGGCCTTTCTGGGCTGTGAGCAGCTGGATATCACAGAGGTGGCGGGGGCGGATGCTCTTTATGAGGCAGCGGGCATCATCGCGGAAAGCGAGCAGAACGCCACGGCCCTCTTTGGCACAGCCCGAAGCTGTTTTTCTACAGAGGGCTCCAGCCAGTGCATCCGTGCCATGCTCTATCTGTTGCGGAGCGAGCTTCCCAGCGGCAGCGCACCGTTGATTTTGGCTGCCCGCAATGTGCATAAGGCCTTTGTCTATGCTGCGGCTCTGCTGGATCTTCAGGTGCAGTGGCTATGGCCGGAGGAAAGCAGCTCCCTTTGCAGCTGCCCCATTTCCCCGGAGCAGCTGGAAGCTCAGCTGTGGGAATTGCCTGCGCCGCCTGCAGGGGTTTATCTCACCAGCCCGGATTATCTGGGCGGCCTGGCGGATATTCCTGCTCTGGCAGAAGTTTGCCGTAAATATGGGACGCGGCTGGCCGTGGACAATGCCCACGGCGCCTATCTGCATTTCCTGCAGCCTTCTTTGCACCCCATGGATCTGGGCGCGGATCTCTGCTGCGATTCTGCCCATAAGACCCTGCCGGTGCTCACCGGCGGTGCCTACCTGCACATCAGCAGGAATGCCCCTGCCTCTTTTGCGGAAAATGCCAAGCAGGCGCTGGCTTTGTTTGGCTCCACCAGCCCTTCTTATTTGATTATGAGTTCCCTGGATCTCTGCAATCGCTATCTGGCAGAGTTTTACCCGGAAAGGCTTGCGGAGGCTGTTTGCCGCATCGATGCTTTGAAGGCGGAGCTGCGGGAAGCGGGCTGGCAGCTGCGGCCCAGTGATCCGCTGCGTCTGAGTATCGCCGCCCCCATGGGGAGCAGTGGACAGAAGCTGGCAGAGCAGCTGCGCGCTGCTTCTGTGGCGTGTGAATATGCGGATGCAGAGCATCTGGTGCTGATGTTCACCCCGGAAAACAGCCCGGAGGATTTACAGCGGCTTCTTGCGGCTCTGGGAAAAAATCAGCTTCCCCCGGCAGTGGCGGAAGAGCTTCCCCAGGCCAGGGGAGAGCAGCTCTGCTCCATCCGGGAGGCGATCTTCTCCCCCCATGAACTGATCCCGGCTGCGCGATCTCTGGGGCGGGTCTGCGGTGCGCCCATGGTTTCCTGCCCGCCGGCCATTCCCATTGTGGTTTCCGGGGAAGTCATTACGGAGGATGCCATCCGGCTTTTTGCCCATTATGGTGTGGAGATGGTGGATGTGCTGAAATAGTGCTGCGTCCGCTGCAGCTTTCTAATGCAGAGGAATTTCAGAAGAAGCAGCATGTATCGTTCTGCTCATCGTATAGGATGTCTGTAAAAAGGCACTGTGATCTTCATCACAGCGCCTTTTGCATTTCTTCTATTGATTTATCGTTTTCGGATTTGGCTTTTTCTTTCTCAGCAGCGGTCGCAGCCTTTTTCTCTATGAAATAGAGGTAGCTGCGACCCCGTTTCCCTTCCTGTCTGAGCAGGCCCAGCTTCAGCAGGCAGCGGAGCAGATACTGGTTCCGCTTGGGGGAGAGCCTCGTCAGCTTTGCCAGCTCTGCTCTGGTAAAGGGCTCGGGCAGCCCGGCAGCAGGCAGCAGCTGCAGATAATCCACCGGCGCATCCAGCGCAATTTCTGCCACCAAGGAAAGGGGGATGCGCTCTGCCCGGGTGGATCCCTTTTTTCCGTCCCGGCTCCAGCCGTTCAGATAGCGGTGCTCCTCCACGTCCAGCAGGAGCAAACGTATATGCAGATTTTTGTGGCTCAGCAGGGCTTGTATCTTTCCCAGCTCAAAGCAGGCTTCCGCAGGCTGCCCGGTTTTGGGGCTCTTGCGCGCTTCGGAGATTTCTCCTGTTTGCGGATCGATCCAGCGCAGCCACTTGCGATGGGGCAGGGGATAGACCAGTGTTACCGGGCCATGCTCCAGAAAGCATTCCAGCTTGCGCCGGAGCTTATCGAAGGAGCCGGTCTGAATTTCGATGATCCCGCTTTCGTTGCAGATATCCGCCACAAAGCCCTGCACCGGGATTTCGTGATGCTCCGGTCGGGGCTCATAATAATATTTCAGAATGGCGTGGAGCTGTTTCTCCCCCAAGCAGCCAATGCCCTGCTTTTCCGGGCGGGCAGCAGCCAGCCGGGCGGCTTTCAGTCTCTTCTGCGGCTCTAGCATAGCTGCTTTGCATAAAGCTCGGTGTAAGTCAGTTTCCCATTGATCCGTTCCGAGCACATCAGGGAGATCCGCTCAGCCAGCATGACGGCGGGCAAAAGCTGAATCTGCGGCTCCTTTGCTGCCTGCAGCTGCCTGGCCAGGGTGATGTGGGGCCGGAAGGGCTTTCGGTCTATATCGAAGCCCTGCTCCAGCAGGTCTTTTCGCAGCAAACGGGCCAGCCGATCCAGGGCTGGTGCCTTTTGCAGGCCAGCCCAGTAGAGCTCGCCGAAATGGCCGCTGCCGCTGAGCTCCAGCCGAAAGGGATGGCTGTCGATCCGATCCAGGATCTGATGCAGATCGTCCAGACGCTCGCTTTCCCCGATGAAAGCCAGGGTGAGGTGCAGATTTTCCGGCCGTGTGAAATTCCCGGAGTCGGATTGCTCCTGCAGCTGGCGGATGGCATCCAGCAGGGAAGCCTTTACTTCCTCAGAAAAATGTAGGGCAATGAATAATCGCATACGCGCTCTCCTTTTATGAAAGTTTTTATGGCAGTCTGCTTACGGGGGACGGCCTTTTCATGGCTTTTTTGAAATGTGGTTTATAAATGTACTTCTACCGCCTCGTTCAGGCAGAGGCTCTTTTCCGTGACACGGCAGTCCCAAGCCATGACCTGCACCCCCGCTGCCGCTGCTTTGCGCAGCGCCTCGGCAAAGGCAGGGTGTGTCTGCCGATTTGCTTCAAAATAACGAATTCCCTGCATCTGGATGACAAAGGCTGCATAAGCCTGAAAGCCTTCCTCCACGCAGCGGATCAGGGAATAGAGATGCTTCAGACCGCGCTCCGTTGGTGCATCCGGAAAGCGGGCTACTCCCTCTTTTTCCAGCGTTACGCCTTTTACCTCGATAAAGGCCTGCGCCGTGGAGGTTTCCACAAAAAAATCAAAGCGGGAATCCCCATGGCTTTTTTCCGCCTTGATTTCCCGGGCATCCGGAAAAAGCCTGCCATCTCGCAGCCACTCCCCGAATACCTGATTGGGTGCAGCAGAATCCATATTGATCAGTCGCTCCCCCTTCCAGACGGAGATCAGGTCATATTTTGTCTTTCTCTGTGGGGAGCTGCATTCCTCCAGCAGGACCTTTGCCCCGGGGATAAGCAATTCTTTGCAGCGGCCGGTATTTTTTACATGGCAGCTTTCTATGCTGCCGTTGATTTCGATTTTTGCGATAAAGCGATTGGGCCGCTCCAGAAAACGGCCTTCTTTTATATTTTTATAGAACATATCCACAGCATAACACAGCTTTTTCTGCCTGACAAGAGAAGGGGATGTCCTGCCTAAAAAATACCGGCCGAAGAGGAAACTTCGGCCGGTATACTGTGCGGAGCTATTGCTTTGACTTTCACTTTCACTGTTTATTTGTCGGGAGAATAAGTATTCGTAGTGGAAATGGCCACGGTGCCGCTGTTGGCATCATAGGTCATACCGAAATCCAGCAGCAAAGCCAGATCGCGCAGCATAAGATAGTTATTGCCATCGATATTATAAGCCATGGGTGCCACCAGTGCGCTGTTCAGGTAAACGGTCTGGCTGCTGGCAGCTGCACGTTTGGGTGCGTTCAGAGAAACATTTTCCTGCCCGTTGCTGGTGTAAGCACTGCCGGAGGTGATATAAATGCTGTTGGAGGAGGCAACAAAGCCTACCTGGAACTGCTTCGGGCTGCCGTTCAGCAGATATGCGATATCGCGCAGCTTAACGAAGTTATTGCCATTGATGTTGTAGGCATTCAGCTGTACGGCGTTCCCGTCGATGGTCAGTTTCTGGGAGCTGACAACGGTGGAGAGCTTGGCAGGCTGACGATAGACGGTCACATAATAGGTGTTGGCTGCTTCCTTGTTATCTCCTTCGTAAACATAGATTGGGATATTGTTGATGCCTTCATTCATCTGGTAGTAATTGGTCCACTTTCCGTTTTCCTGCACATAGCCAAAAAGCTCGATCTGGCCGGAGCCGGAGGAAATAATGGGGCGGAAGGAAATGTAAGAAACAGAATTGGACACATTTGCGGTATAATTCATCTTCTTATCTTCGAAGACAGGGCTCAGGTTCAGGCTTGCTCCACCGTAAACCTTTGCACTCAGGCCGCTGAGGAAAGCACCTGTGCTGCTGCCCTTGATCTCGCCGTAATTTACGGTCAGCTGATAGCTGGAGTTATCATCGCAGTTGGCAGCGATCACCGTGATCTCATAGGTATAGCTTTTGCCATCCTGGCAGCTGCGTTCCACATAGCCATCCTTGCCCACCAGCTCGCCATCCACCAGGACGAAGGCCTTGTTATCGAAGGCTTCCGCGTAGATGCGGATATTGTTATAGCTGTTGGCGGGAACATCAACGCTGTATTCTTCTTCGTCAAAGGAAAAATCTTTGTCCAGCTTGAGCCTTTCATATTTGCTTTCGCCGGTCTGATTGGAAACGAAGAGATCATCCAGATCTTTGTCGTTATTATCAGAGCCCTTGCCGCAGTGGAAGGTCAGGCTATAGCTGCCCAGCAGATCCCCATCCTCATCCACCACCTGGATACTCAGAATACTGCCTTCTTTAATACCGCTGAAGGTGAACCATTCATCGTTCATATCATCTTCTTCTTTGGTGACACCGGCCTTGTAGTTATAGTAAACCAGTGCTTTCCGCTGAGAAGCTTCTGCCAGAACATAGATCTCATCCATGCCGTCTGCCAGGAAAACATGATAGCTGCCCTGATCCGGATCAAATTCCGGGTAAAGATTCAGGGTCTTGCTGGAAGAGGTGTTCTTGGATTTGCTGACATAGAGGGAATCCAGTGCGCCCTTTGCCGTGTTTTCTGTACCCTGCTCCAGCTTCAGCGTATAGACTGCGCTGTTCAGCGGATCTTCATCTTCGATCTTCAGCTCGATCTCGTCTTCGATCTCATCCAGTTCCAGTTCATAGGGCTGACGGTTTTTGGATTTTGCCCGTTCTCCGTTTACCCAGACATCATTGGCACTTTCCGTATCGATCCAGAGGAAAAGGGAATCGATCTCGCTGCTGTTCTCCAGCTGCAGCGTGTAGCTGAACTGATCTGCCTCAAAATCTTCCGCATCCAGCAGGAGCTGGCCTTTTTTTGCAGAGGATTCGCTGGTGTTCACGGCCAGCCCTTCCAGAAGCGCATCGCTGTAGCTGCGAACCAGATCAAGCGTATATTTTTTCATGTTATCACCATCGTAGGAGGTGACGGTGATGCTTATGCTGAATTTCTCATTCAGCTCCTTATTGCCGCCCAGATAGAGGATTTCGTCATCCTCATCATATTCGCAGTTGCTGCTGCAGCTCAGCTCCATATCGGCTTTGG
>JAUMYD010000006.1 GCA_030528765.1 Bacillota bacterium | reverse complement strand
ATCAATCTTAGGAGGAAAACCCCAATGGCAAAGCAGAAATTCGAACGTACCAAACCGCACGTAAACGTTGGTACCATCGGACACGTTGACCATGGTAAAACCACGTTGACCGCAGCAATCACCCTGTGCCTGTCCAAGGCAGGCGGCGCCGAAGTCATGGCCTATGACCAGATCGACAAGGCTCCGGAAGAAAAAGCCCGTGGCATCACGATCAACACTGCCCACGTTGAATACGAAACCGATACCCGCCACTATGCACACGTTGACTGCCCCGGCCACGCCGACTACGTCAAGAACATGATCACCGGTGCTGCCCAGATGGACGGCGCGATCCTGGTGGTAAGTGCAGCAGACGGCCCGATGCCGCAGACCCGCGAGCACATTCTGCTCGCCCGTCAGGTTGGCGTTCCCTATATCGTGGTTTTCATGAACAAAGCTGACCAGGTCGACGATCCGGAACTGCTGGAACTGGTCGAAATGGAGATCCGCGAACTGCTGAACGAATACGAATTCCCGGGCGATGATATTCCGATCGTGACCGGTTCCGCCCTGAAAGCCGGCGAATGCGGCTGCGGCGGCCGTGACTGCCCCAACTGCGGCTGCGTCTGGAAGCTGATGGATGAAGTGGACCGCTACATCCCCACTCCCGAACGCGATATCGATAAGCCCTTCCTGATGCCCATCGAAGACGTGTTCACCATCACCGGCCGCGGCACCGTCGTTACCGGCCGTGTGGAACGTGGTCAGGTTCGCGTAGGCGACACCATCGAGATCGTTGGTCTGATGGATGAAAGCAAGAAGACCGTCGTGACCGGCGTTGAAATGTTCCGCAAACTGCTGGATTACGCAGAAACCGGCGACAATATCGGCTGCCTGCTGCGTGGTATTGACCGCAAAGAAGTACAGCGCGGTCAGGTTCTGGCAAAACCCGGCACCATTCATCCGCATACCAAGTTCAAGGGCCAGGTTTACGTCCTGACCAAGGAAGAAGGCGGCCGTCATACTCCCTTCTTCAACGGCTATCGTCCGCAGTTCTATTTCCGCACGACCGACGTTACCGGCGTAGCCATGCTGCCTGAAGGCGTTGAAATGGTCATGCCCGGCGATAACATCGTCATGGATATCGAACTGATCACCCCCATCGCCATCGAAGAAGGTCTGCGCTTCGCTATTCGTGAAGGTGGCCGTACCGTTGGCTCCGGCGTTGTTACCGCCGTCAACGAATAATCAACAAAACAAGGTGTTCGACCGTGAGCATGGCTCTTTTTTGAGCCATGCTTGCGGTGAGAATAGAAAGAGCTGTGATGCGGGAGGTTGCTCTGCCCACGCGGGGCGGAGGTAATTCACGCGGAGCGAGTTCGAAAAAATTCGAGCGAAAGGAGTAAAAAAATGGCTCAACAGAAAATTAGAATCAGACTGAAGGCTTATGATCATCGGCTGCTGGACGCTTCTGCGGACAAAATCGTCGAAACTGCTAAGAGAACGGGGGCGCAGATTGCTGGCCCGATTCCGCTGCCGACGGAGAAAAACATCTATACTATTCTTCGTTCGCCCCATGTCAACAAAGACAGCCGTGAGCAATTTGAGATGAGAACCCACAAACGCCTCATCGATATTATCGAGCCCAGCCCCAAAACCATGGATTCTTTGATGCGCTTAGATTTACCGGCTGGCGTAGACATCGAGATTAAACTCTAAGGCGTTTGTTCTTAATATTAGAAAGTGAGGTGTACGAAATGCCGAAAGCTATACTCGGCACCAAACTGGGGATGACTCAGGTCTTCAGTGCGGAAGGTAAAATTATTCCGGTTACCGTTATCGAAGCCGGTCCTTGCCGTGTGGCCCAGGTGAAAACCGAAGCTACCGATGGTTATAATGCGATTCAGATGGGTTATGGCGTGGCCAAACCCGTTAGTGTCATCAAGCCTCTCAAAGGCCATTGCGAAAAAGCGGGCATCGAACCCGTTCGCTATCTGCGGGAAATCCGCACAAAAGACGCTGCCAGCTTCAACCCCGGCGACGTCATCAGCGTTGATATCTTCACCGAAGGCGAGTCCGTGGATATTTCCGGCACCAGCAAAGGTAAAGGCTTCGCCGGCACCATCAAGCGCTGGAACCAGCACCGTGGCCCCATGACGCACGGTTCCAAAAACCATCGTCGTCCGGCCAGCGCCGGTGCCAAAGGCCCCGCCCGTGTGTTCAAAGGTAAACATTCCCCCGGTCGTCTGGGCGGTGAGAGTGTCACCATCCAGAACCTGGAAGTTGTCAGAGTTGACGCAGAACGGAATCTGCTCCTGGTCAAAGGCGCAGTTCCCGGTGCCAAAAAGAGCATGCTGCTGATCAAAGAATCCCGCAAGCAGGGTTAACCGAGAGAAAGGAGGTCAGGCATGACTAAGATTGATGTGTTGAACCGGGAAGGTAGCCCGGTTGGCGAAATCGAGTTGAACGATGAGCTCTTCATGAGCCAGATCAATGTTCCTATCATGCATCAGGCAGTGCGCGTATACCTCGCTTCTCAGCGTAGAGGTACCCATTGCGTGAAAACCAGAGGCGATGTGTCCGGCGGCGGCAAAAAGCCCTGGAGACAGAAGGGCACCGGCCGTTCCAGCTTCGGCAGCTCCCGCAACCCGGTATGGCGTGGCGGTGGTGTTGCTTTTGGTCCCACCCCCCACAGCCACAGCATCGTAATGCCCAGAAAAATGCGCCGCGCGGCTCTTTATTCCGCACTTTCCAGCAAGCTGGCTGACGGCGACCTGGTCATCGTGGACGAGCTGAACTTCACTGCTCCCAGCACGAAGGAAATGGCTCGGATCCTGAAAAACATCAAAGCCCAGAGTGCTCTGGTGGTTCTGCCCCAGGAAGCCGAAAAGGCTATGCTCTCTGCCCGCAATATCCCCGGTGTTCGTGCGGTTGATTATACCGGCGTGAATACCTACGAGATCCTGTATCATCAGAAATTGGTTATGACCAAAGAAGCTTTGGCTCTGTTCGAGGAGGTGTACGCATAATGCGTGATCCGCATACCGTCTTAGTGAAACCGATGGTTTCCGAAAAAGCCCTCATTTTGATGGAAGACAATAAGTACTGCTTCTTCGTTGACAAGAATGCCAACAAGATTGAAATCAAACACGCTGTTGAAACCCTGTTCAATGTTCATGTGCTCTCCGTTACCACCAAAATTGTGAATGGTAAAATGCGCACCATGGGCCGTTTTCGCGGCAAACGCCCCGACACCAAACGTGCCATCGTGAAGCTGGCTGCGGGCGAACAGATCGAGCTCTTCAGCAGCTTGCAGTAATCCCGGGAAAAGGAGGATCATCTAATGGGTATTAAAAAATATAAGCCTACTTCTCCGGGTCGTCGTGGCATGACCGTGTCCACCTTCGAGGAAATCACTACCTCCACTCCGGAAAAGTCCCTGCTTCAGCCGCTCAAATCTAAGGGCGGCCGCAATAACCAGGGTCGTATGACGACTCGCCATCAGGGCGGCGGTCATAAGCAGATGTACCGTGTCATCGACTTTAAACGCACAAAAGACAACATCCCGGCTAAGGTCTCTACCATTGAATACGACCCCAACCGTACCGCAAATATCGCACTGCTCACCTATGCTGACGGTGAAAAACGCTATATCCTGGCTCCTTACGGCCTGAAAGTCGGCGACACCATCTACTCCGGCGAGTCTGTGGACATCATCACCGGCAACTGCCTGCCCCTGAGCTCCATCCCGGTAGGTACTGTTGTCCACAATGTTGAGCTTCGTCCCGGTCTGGGCGGCCAGATGGCTCGTTCCGCCGGTTCCTCCGTCCAGCTCATGGCCAAGGAAGGCAAATACGCCACGCTGCGTCTGCCCTCCGGCGAAATGAGACTGGTCCTGGCAAAATGCCGCGCCACCATCGGCTTGGTCGGCAACATTGATCAGGAAAATATTAACATCGGTAAAGCCGGCCGCAGCCGCTGGCTCGGCATCCGTCCCGCAAACCGCGGCGTTGTTATGAATCCCGTTGACCATCCGCATGGTGGTGGTGAGGGCCGTTCCCCGGTGGGCCGCAACCCGGTCACGCCTTGGGGCAAGCCTGCTCTGGGTGCGAAAACCAGAGATCGCAAGAAGGCTTCTAACCGCATGATCATCAAACGCCGTAACAGCAAATAAGCGAAGGGAGGATAAGCCTTAAATGGGTAGATCAGTAAAAAAAGGCCCGTACATTGAAGAGAGACTGCTCAAACGCATCGAGGCCATGAACGAATCCGGTGACAAAGCGGTCATTAAGACCTGGTCCCGTTCTTCCACGATATTCCCGCAGATGGTGGGTCATACCATCGCTGTCCATGACGGCAAAAAACATGTTCCTGTATATGTTACCGAAGATATGGTTGGTCATAAGCTCGGGGAGTTTGCTCCCACGCGCTACTTCCGCGGCCATGCCGGTAAAGCCGAGCGCTCCACGTCGCTGAAGTAGAAAGGAGGAAGAAAGTTGGAAGTCAAAGCTACCGCTAAATATCTCCGCATTTCTCCCCGCAAGGCCCGCCTGGTCATCGATCTGATCAGAGGCAAGAGCGCCCGGGAAGCGGAAGCGATTTTGAAATTCACGCCCAACAAGGGTGCTGAGCTGGCGGCTAAAGTTCTTAACTCCGCCATTGCAAACGCTGAGAACAACCTGTCTCTGGCGAAAGAAGATCTGATCGTTACGAAAGCATTCGTCGATGAAGGCCCCAGCCTCCGTCGTTATAAACCCCGTGCACAGGGCCGTGCAGACAGAATGGTTCACCGCATGAGCCACATCACCATTGCGGTCGGCACCAGAGAGGAGGCATAATATGGGTCAGAAAGTTAATCCTAAGGGATTCCGCGTCGGCGTCATCAAGGATTGGGATGCTCGCTGGTACGCCAATAACAAAGACTTCAAACACCTGCTGTATGAAGACTATCAGCTGCGTAAATACGTCAAAAACAAACTCTATGCCTCCGGCGTCTCCAAAGTAGACATCGAACGTGCCGGCGGCCGCGTACGGATCAACGTCTTCACCGCAAAGCCCGGTATCGTTATCGGCCGCGGTGGTCAGGAAGTTGATATCCTCCGTCAGGAGCTGGAAAAAATGAGCGGCAAAAAGGTCTCCGTGAACATCACCGAGGTCAAACGTCCCGAAGTTGACGCACAGCTGGTTGCTGAAAGCGTTGCTTCTTCTCTGGAACGCCGCATTGCTTTCCGTCGCGCTATGAAGCAGACCGTCGGCCGCACCATGCGCATGGGCGCCGAAGGCATCAAGATCATGTGCGCCGGCCGCCTGGCCGGTGCGGAAATTGCCCGTACCGAATGGTACGCAGAGGGCAAAGTTCCGCTGCACACCCTGCGCGCAGACATCGATTATGGTTTTGCTGAAGCAAACACCGCTTACGGCAAGATCGGCATCAAAGTCTGGATCTATAAAGGTGAAGTCCTGCCCCGTCGGGCTCAGAAAGTGAAAGAAATTGCAGTGGAGGAGGGCGAATAAACCATGTTGCTGCCTAAGAGAGTTAAATATCGCCGCCAACACCGCGGCACCATGAAGGGCGCTGCCCATAAGGGTAATTTCATCAGCTATGGCGAATATGGTCTCCAGGCCCTGGAATGCGGCTGGATCACCAGCCGCCAGATCGAAGCAGCCCGTATCGCCATGACCCGTTACATCAAGCGTGGCGGTAATGTCTGGATCAAGATCTTTCCCCATAAACCCGTAACCGAGAAACCGGCAGAAACCCGCATGGGTTCCGGTAAAGGCTCCCCTGAGTATTGGGTAGCTGTTGTGAAACCCGGTAAAGTTATGTTCGAGATCGGCGGCGTCAGCGAAGAGCTTGCGAAAGAAGCTATGCGTCTGGCCATGCACAAGCTGCCCATCAAGACTAAGTTTATCAAACGAGAAGAAACGGTAGGTGAAACTAATGAAGGCTAAAGAACTCCGTGACCTCACTTATGAGGAACTGGTAAAGAAGGAAAAAGACCTGCAGGCGGAACTCTTTAATCTGCGTTTTCGTTTAGCCACCGGCCAACTGGATAATCCCATGAGCATCAATGCGGTTAAAAAGGATATGGCCAGAGTTAAAACGGTCATTCGCCAGAAGGATATGGAGAAAGCGCAGTAAGGGACGCGCACTAAGGAGGTTACCAACTTGATGGAAAGAAAATCCAGAAAAACCCGCATCGGCATCGTTGCCAGCGATAAAATGGATAAAACCGTTGTGGTGAAGGTCGAAAGCCGCACTCGCCATCCCCTTTATGGCAAGATCACCACTTCCAATAAAAAGTATAAGGCCCATGATGAAAACAATGAGGCCCGCATCGGCGATAAAGTCCTGATTATGGAAGTCCGCCCCATGTCGAAAGAAAAAAGATGGCGCGTGGTGGAGATCCTGGAAAAGGCTCCCATCGTCTAATCAACCCATACAAAACGAAATTAAAATTCAGGAAGGGGGCGGCTTAAATGATTCAAGCCGAAACCAGACTTAAGGTTGGGGACAACACCGGCGCCAAAGAGCTGCTGTGCATCAAGGTCCTGGGTGGCTCCCGCCGCAAATATGCAACAGTCGGCGATATTATCGTCTGCGCCGTTAAAGAAGCAAGCCCCGGCGGTATGGTCAAAAAAGGCGACGTGGTTCGTGCCGTTGTCGTCCGCACCGCTAAAGAGATCCGCCGTGCTGATGGTTCCTACATCCGCTTCGACGAGAACTCTGCCGTTATCATCAATGATGCCAATCAGCCCAAAGGTACCCGTATCTTTGGCCCTGTGGCCCGCGAACTGAGAGACAGAGACTTCATGAAGATCGTCTCGCTGGCTCCGGAAGTTCTGTAGGAGGGTAAATCATGGCAATCGAAAAGAAAAAACTCCACGTCAAGAAGGGCGACAACGTGGTCGTGATCACCGGTAAGGATGCCGGCAAAAAAGGTAAGATCATCAACGTCGATACCAAAGCCGGCCGTGTCTATGTTGACAAAATCAATGTAGTCAGCCGTCATACCAAACCCACCCCCGGCGCTCCTCAGGGCGGTATAGTTAAAAAGGAAGCTGCCATTGACAGCTCCAACGTGATGCTTTACTGCAGCAAATGCGGCAAAGGCGTCCGCGTGAAAAAAGAGATCGCTGCAGATGGTAGCAAAGCCCGCGTATGCGCAAACTGCGGCAACAAATTTGATAAATAACCGAGGGAAAGGAGGAAAATTTAAGTGGCAAGACTTCGTGAACGTTATGAGTCTGAGATCCGTGGTAAGATGCAGGAGAAATTCTCTTATGAGAATCCCATGCAGATTCCCCGTCTCCATAAAATCGTGATCAACATCGGTATGGGCGAAGCTATCCAGAACCCCAAGGCCCTGGACGCAGCTCTTTCCGACCTGGCCACCATCTCCGGCCAGAAACCCATCGTCACCAAAGCCAAGAAATCCATTGCTGCATTCAAGGTCCGCCAGGGCATGAATATCGGCTGCAAAGTCACCCTGCGTGGTGACCGCATGTATGAATTTGCTGATAAGCTGATCAGCGCAGCGATCCCTCGGGTTAGAGACTTCAAAGGTGTGTCCCCTCATGCTTTCGACGGACGCGGCAACTACACCCTGGGCCTGAAGGAACAGCTCATCTTCCCTGAGATCGAGTATGATAAGGTCGATCGCGTCCGCGGTATGGAAGTGGCTTTTGTTACCTCCGCTACCAATGACGCAGAATGCAAAGAATTGTTGCGGCTGATGGGCATGCCCTTCGCCGATAAGTAAAAGAGGAGGAAATCTTGTGGCTAAGACTTCTATGCTGGTAAAACAAAAGAGGACGCCCAAGTTCGCAGTCAGAGGCTACAATCGTTGCAGCATCTGCGGCCGTCCCCATGGCTATATGCGTAAATTCGGTATCTGCCGTATTTGTTTCCGCAATCTGGCCTATAAAGGAGAAATCCCCGGCGTTACCAAGTCCAGCTGGTAGACCGGAACGGAATAAGGAGGTTTATTAATATGGTTGTTACCGATCCTATCGCCGATTTCCTGACCAGAATTCGTAATGCCAATACCGTCTACATGGAAAAGGTAGAGATTCCCGCTTCCAAAACCAAGCTGGGTCTGGCGAACATTCTGAAGGATGAAGGCTTCATCAAGGATGTGGAATATATTGAAGACGGCAAGCAGGGCGTTCTGCGCCTGTATCTGAAATATGCCGGAAAAGAACGGGTTATCAGCGGTCTGAAACGCATCTCCCGTCCTGGCCTGCGTGTTTATGCCAGAAAAGATGAGCTGCCGAAGGTTCTCGGCGGCCTGGGCATCGCCATCGTCTCCACATCTTCCGGTCTGATGACCGATAAAAATGCGCGTAAACAAGGACTGGGCGGAGAAGTTCTCTGCTACGTCTGGTAATCGCTGGATGTCATAGGAGGTGTAAGAATGTCCCGAATCGGCAAAATGCCCATCACTTTGCCCTCCGGCGTTACCGCTGACATCAACGGCTCCACCGTTGAAGTCAAAGGCCCGAAGGGAACTTTGAAAAGAGAATTTTCCCCGCTGATCAATATCACGCTGGAAGAGGGCGTACTCCACGTTACCCGCAACAGCGATGAACCGAAGGAACGTGCTCTGCATGGCCTGACCCGCGCTCTGCTGAACAACATGGTTGTCGGCGTTTCCACCGGCTTTGAGAAAAAGCTGAATCTGGTGGGCGTTGGTTATCGTGCTGCAATGAACGGTACCAAGCTGGCATTGACCGTTGGTAAATCCCATCCCGTAGAGATGGATCCCGGTCCGGATCTGAAGGTGGAAGTGCCCCAGCCCAATACCATCATCATCTCCGGCATCGATAAAGAAAAGATCGGCGCTTTCGCAGCTGATGTACGCGAAGTTCGTCCGCCGGAACCCTATAAGGGCAAAGGTATCAAATACGCTGACGAAGTTATCCGTCGTAAAGCCGGTAAGGCTGGCGCGAAGAAATAAGTTCCGAATCGCACATGCCCGGAAAGGCCAGGGATATAATCCTGGTTCAGGGCAGAAAGGAAGGATAAGATGTATAAGAGGATTGACCGCAAAGCGATCCGCGCCCGGAAGCATTATCGTATCCGCAAAAACATCAACGGAACGCCTGAGTGCCCCCGTCTGGCGGTATATCGCAGCAATAAGCATATTTATGCGCAGCTCATCGATGATGTTAACCGTGTGACCCTGGCCAGTGCCTCCACCATGGATGCAGCACTGAAGGGCATTTACGGCGGCAACGTGGAAGCGGCGAAGAAAGTCGGTCTGCTTCTGGCTGAAAAGGCCAAGGCTGCTAAGATCAGCGCCTGCATTTTCGACCGCGGCGGCCTGATGTATCACGGCAGAGTAGCAGCTCTGGCTGAAGGCGCCAGAGAGGGCGGCCTGGACTTTTAGGCGAAGGAGGTTAAACAATGGCAAGACCTGAAGGTAGAGACAGACGTGATCGCAATCACGAAAAAGAAGCTCCTGAATTTCAGGAAAGAGTTGTTTTCATTAACCGTGTTGCCAAAACCGTTAAGGGCGGCCGCCGTATGAGCTTTTCTGCTCTGGTTGTTGTCGGTGACGGCAAGGGCCGTGTAGGCTCCGGCATGGGTAAGGCTGCTGAGGTTCCGGAAGCGATCCGCAAAGCTGTGGAAGCTGCCAAGAAGAATCTCATCACTGTGCCCCTGCTGCATGGGACTGTTCCCCATGAAATCATCGGTCGCTTTGGTGCCGGCAGAGTTCTGCTCAAGCCCGCTGCAGATGGTACCGGCGTTATCGCCGGCGGCCCGGTGCGTGCGGTCTGCGAGCTGGCAGGCATGCGCAACATTCTGACCAAATCCTTGGGTTCCAATACTGCGGTGAACATGGTGAATGCCACTTTGGAAGGTCTGAAATCCCTGAAGACCGTTGAAGAAGTCGCTCGCCTGCGCGGGAAAACGCCCCAGGAAATCTTGGGTTAAGGAGGGGCAATTCAATGGCAAAGATTAAAATCACCTTGACCAAAAGCCCCATCGGCTATAATAAGAAGCAGAGAGCCATTGCCGACTCCCTGGGTCTGAAGAAAATGCAGTCCTCCGTCGTTCAGGAAGACACTCCCGATATCTTGGGTAAGGTTCATGCCATTGCCCATCTGGTCACGGTGGAGAAACTTTCTGAAAGCGCGGGCAAATAGTCTTGGAGGTGTAACATGAAGTTAAATGAACTTTCTCCGGCTCCCGGTTCTACCCACAGATCCATTCGCGTGGGTCGTGGCACCGGCTCCGGTAAGGGCAAGACCTCCGGTCGCGGCCATAAAGGTCAGAAATCCCGTAGCGGCGGCGGCGTCCGTCCTGGCTTTGAAGGCGGCCAGATGCCCCTGTCCCGTCGTTTGCCGAAACGTGGCTTCACCAACATCTGGGCAAAAGAGATCGTTGAAGTCCCCGTTTCCGCTTTGAACGTTTTTGATGATGGCACCGTGGTCACCGCTGAGCTTCTTTGGGAAGCAGGCGTGATCCGCCACCTGAAGGATGGCGTCAAAGTTCTGAACAACGGCGAACTGACCAAAAAAATTACTCTGTGTGTTCCCGCTACCAAATCTGCGGTAGCGAAAATCGAGTCTTGCGGCGGAAAAGTAGAGGTGAAATAAATGTTCTCAGCATTGGCCAGTGCATGGAAGATCCCCGAACTCCGAAAAAAGCTCCTTTTCACCTTGGCGATGATCGCTCTGTTCCGTTTGGGTTCTCACATTCCTGTTCCGGGACTCAATCGCGAGCTTTTGGCAACGATGTTCCAATCTGACCTGTTTGGCTGGGTGGACATTATTTCCGGCGGCGCATTTAAGAATCTGACGGTGTTTGCTATGGGTATCACCCCTTACATCAACGCCTCCATCGTTGTGCAGCTGCTGACTATGGTAATCCCCTATTTTGAAAACCTGGCTCGTGAAGGCCAGGAAGGCCGGAAGAAAATGAATCAGTGGATTCGTTTCGGTGCTGTTGGCCTTGGTTTCATTCAGGCTCTGATTATGTCCATCTATCTGCGGACGGCAATGATCAACCCCAACGTATGGAACATTATCGTTTCTACCGTGATCCTTACTGCTGGTACAGCTTTCCTTATGTGGCTGGGTGAGCAGATTACTGAAAATGGCATTGGTAACGGCATCTCCCTGATCATTTTCGCCGGTATCGTCTCCCGCCTGCCTGCAGGCGTGAATACGGTTTATCAGTATTTGGTCAGCGGTGAAACCAATGTTATCGTTGTTGTGATTTTCCTTATCGTCATGCTGCTGATGGTCGCCGGTGTTATCGCTGTCCAGGAAGGTCAGCGCCGGATCACCGTTCAGTACTCTAAGCGTGTTGTTGGCCGTAAAGTTTATGGTGGCCAGAGCACTCACATCCCCATGAAGATCAACCAGGCCGGTGTTATCCCGATCATCTTCGCGATGGCACTGCTCTCTTTCCCCACCATCATCGCTTCTTTCTTCCCTGCAAGCGGTTTTGCGCTGTGGATCAATAAAATTCTTGGTTATCAGCATCCGGTTTATATCATCTTGAATGCTGCACTGATCTTCGTATTCACCTATTTCTACACCGCAGCAACCTTCAATACTGCCGATGTGGCAGACAATATGCGGAAGAACGGCGGTTTCATCCCTGGCCTGCGCCCGGGCAAACCTACTGCCGAGTATCTGGATAAGGTTCTGTCTCGTTTGACCTTCTCTGGTGCAACTTTCCTGACCCTCATCGCTTTGATGCCTACCGTTTTCATGGCAGTCAGCGGAATGAACCTCTATTTTGGTGGTACTTCCCTTCTGATCGCCGTCGGCGTGGCTCTCGATACGATGAAGCAGATCGAATCCCACCTGCTGCTGCGGCATTATGAAGGTTTTATGAAGTAAAATTGCGAGCAAATGAGTAGACAGCGGGCCATGCAAGTGGCCTCTGTCTGCTCTGCATTGCCCGGTATTTGAGAGGAATACGCTATGAAAATTGTCTTGTTAGGCCCTCCTGGTGCGGGGAAGGGAACCCAGGCAGAAGGCCTGGTGAAAAAGCTCTTCATCCCACACATTTCTACCGGGGACATGTTCCGGGCCGCCATCAGTAGCGGAACTGCTTTGGGTATGGAAGCAAAACGCTACATCGACCAGGGAAAGCTTGTTCCGGACGAAATTACAGAGGGCATTATAATGGACCGTATCGCTCAACCGGATTGCCGTGGAGGTTTTCTTTTAGATGGCTTTCCCCGCACCCTCCCGCAGGCCATGGCTCTCGAAGAAATGCTGAAAGACCAAGGCGGGCTGGACGCTGTACTGGATATAAGCGTGGAGCCGGAACATCTGATCGTGCGTTTGACAGGACGGAGAATGTGCAAGAAATGCGGTGCGATCTACCACCTGCATTACAACGCTCCGCAGCAGGAAAATGTGTGTGACCTTTGCGGTGGAGAGCTTTTCCAGCGAGATGATGACACAGAGGAAACCGTAAAAAATCGCCTCAGCGTATATAGTGAGCAGACAGCTCCCTTGATCGAATTTTATCAGAAGAAAGGGCTGCTGCATGTTGTTGAAGGGAATCATCCGATCAATACAGTGCTTGTGAATCTTGGTAAAGCGCTGGGGCAGAATTGGAATTGAAATCAGAAATGAACCGGCTCGCAGCTGGCTCCCGCCTTCCGGGCGGGTGCACAGGGGCATCCGGATGATTTCACCAAAGCCCAATCATGGTAGGGATTATGAAGAAAAAAAAACATGCCTTTGATCATGAGAGCCTGTGCTGGGCGAAAGAAGCGACTGTGTTATCCTCTAAGCACAGTGGCCATTGCTGGCACAGAGGGCAACTGGTTCGTTCGCGAGCCGGGCGGGATTGTGGGCAGCACTATATCGTGCTGGATCAATCCGATGGGTTTTTGCTGGTGGCTGATGGGCGAAAGCGCCCCGTGGAGGCCCCGAAGAAAAAGAATCCTCTGCATTTGCAGGTGACACATCAGGTAGCGGCTGACCTGAATGGGCCTGCACATGCGCACCCGCCAACGAATGAGGAGATCAGAGCGGCCATCTCTGCGCTGCTCAGCTGCGAAGGAGTTAAGGAGGGCGATTGAATGTCCAAACAAGATGCCATCGAAATCGACGGTGTCGTCGTAGAACCCTTGCCGAATGCGATGTTCACAGTTGAATTAGCGAACGGCCATCGTATTTTGGCGCATATTTCCGGTAAGATTCGGACGAATTACATCCGCATTTTGCCCGGGGATAAGGTCACAGTGGAGCTGAGCCCTTATGACTTGAAACGGGGCCGGATCACTTATAGATATAAATAGCTTAGGCAATGGCGTAAGCTGCCATAGGTAAAATCAAGGAGGATTTAACATGAAAGTCAGAGCTTCTGTTAAGCCCATTTGTGAAAAATGCAAAATCATCAAACGTCGGGGCAAAATCATGGTTATTTGCTCCAACACCAAGCATAAGCAGGTTCAAGGATAATTAAACGGAGGTGTAACTTTAATGGCACGTATTGCTGGCGTTGACCTGCCTCGCGATAAACGGGTCGAGATCGGCCTGACTTATATCTACGGCGTTGGTCTGAAAACTTCCCAGAAGATCCTTGCAGAGGCCGGTATCAATCCCGATACTCGCGTCAAAGATCTGACCGAAGACGAAACTTCTAAAATCCGTGAGATCATTGCCAACAACTATCAGGTTGAAGGTGATCTTCGTAGAGAAGTTGCGCTCAATATCAAACGTCTCTCTGAAATCAGCTGCTACCGTGGCATTCGCCATCGTCGCGGCCTGCCGGTTCGCGGACAGAATACTAAGAATAATGCCCGCACCAGAAAAGGCCCGAAACGTACCGTCAGCGCAAAGAGAAAGAAATAATTGAAGGGAGGTCATCCGAATGGCACGCAGACAAACTCGCAGAAGAAAAGAAAAGAAAAACGTGGAAGTGGGCGTGGCTCACATTCAGTCCACTTTTAACAACACGGTGGTCACGATCACCGATAAGAGCGGCAATGCCATTTCCTGGTCCACCGCAGGCGCCCAGGGCTTCAAAGGCTCCCGTAAGAGCACTCCGTTTGCCGCCCAGATGGCTGCTGATCAGGCCGCGAAAGATGCCATGGAACATGGCATGCGTCAGGTTGAATGCCTCGTCAAAGGCCCCGGCTCCGGCCGTGAGGCCGCGATCCGCGCACTGCAGGCCGCTGGTTTGGAAGTCAGCATGATTAAAGATGTGACCCCCATTCCGCACAACGGCTGCCGCCCGCCGAAAAGAAGAAGAGTCTAGGAGGAGAGATCAATGGCAAGATACACTGGTGCTGTTTGCCGCCTGTGCCGCCGCGAGGGCATGAAGCTCTACCTGAAAGGCGACCGTTGCTATTCTGATAAATGTGCTTTTGCTACCAAGCAGTATGCACCCGGCCAGCATGGTCAGGGCAATGCCCGGAGAAAAGTCTCCGAATACGGCATGCAGCTGCGCGAAAAGCAGAAAGTAAAACGCATCTACGGTGTGGAAGAAAATCAGTTCCGCATCTATTACGATAAGGCTTCCCGCCAGAACGGTGTTACCGGTGAAAACCTGCTCCGCTTGCTGGAACGCCGCCTGGATAACGTGGTTTATCGCTTGGGCATGGCCAGCTCCCGCGTTGATGCACGCCAGCTGGTTCGCCATGGCCACTTCACCGTAAACGGCCGTAAGGTCAATATCCCCTCTTTCCTGGTGAAAGAAGGTCAGGTGATCACTGTCAAAGAAGGTAGCCGCAAATCCCCCAAATTTGCAGCGATTGCTGAAGCCATTGCACATCGCAATGCTCCGCAGTGGCTGGATCTGGACAAAGCAAACCTGGTCGGCAAAGTGATTGCCATGCCCAGCCGCGAAGATATCGATCTGCCCATCAATGAGCAGCTGATCGTTGAGCTCTATTCCAGATAATCGCATTGTCAGCCCGGACTTTTGTGCCTGGCTGGCTGGCCCCGTACCGAACAATTGTCTATAGTCTAAGGAGGGGTTAAATGTTTGGTATTGAAAAGCCGCGGATCCAATGTGTGGAAGCTACTGAGGATAATTCCTTTGGCCGCTTTGTCATCGAGCCTCTGGAGAGAGGTTACGGCATGACCTTGGGCAATGCCCTTCGCCGGGTCCTTCTTTCCTCGCTGCCCGGTGCCGCTGTAACAGCCGTGAAAATCGACGGGATCCTGCATGAATTTTCCACTGCCCCTGGGGTAGTGGAGGATATCACGGATCTGATCCTGAATCTGAAGGGACTTTCCGTGAAGATGCACTGCGATGAGCCCCGCACCATCTATGTGGATGTGGAGGGGGAAAGAACGGTTACTGCTGCGGACATTATTTTGGATCCGGATGTGGAGATTCTGAACCCAGAGCATTATCTGGCCACTCTGGATACAGATGGTGCGCTGCGTATGGAGATCTCCGTTGCTACCGGCCGCGGTTATGTGGGTGCCGACAAAAACAAGAAGGAAGATCAGCCGATCGGCATCATTCCCATTGATAGTTTGTTTTCGCCCATCATCAAAGTGAATTTCCGCGTCGAGGATACTCGTGTTGGTCAGCAGACTGACTACGATAAGCTTACCATCGACGTGTGGACGGATAAAACGATTGCTCCGGATGAAGCGATTTCCGCTTCTGCCCGTATTCTCTGTGAATATCTGGAGCTTTTCACTGGTCTGACGGAAAGCCAGGCGCCTGCCGTCACTCTGGTGGATAAGGCCGATGATCAGAAAGGCACCCGCCCGGAAATGACCATCGAAGAGCTGGATTTGTCGGTACGCTCTTACAATTGCCTGAAGAGGGCCGGCATCCACACTGCCCAGGAATTGGCCAGCCGCACCGAAGAGGAAATGATGAAAGTGCGGAATCTGGGGCGGAAATCCCTGGAAGAAGTCGTGGCCAAATTGGAAGAACTGGGAATGTCTTTAAGAAAGAGCGACGAATAGGAGGAAAAGAACATGGCATACCGCAGATTAGGGGTCAAAAGTGCCCACCGCCGCGCCATGCTGCGCAATGCGGCCACTTCCCTTTTTAAAAACGGTAAGATAGATACCACCACGCCCCGTGCCAAGGAATTGGTCTCCGTAGCGGAAAAAATGATCACCTTGGGTAAGAAGGGTGATCTGGCCGCTCGCCGGGCCGCTCTGGCTTTTATTACGGAAGAAGATGTCGTGACCAAGTTGTTCACGGAGATCGCTCCGAAATATGAAGGCCGTGAGGGTGGTTATACTCGTATCATTCCGCTGCAGCGCCGCCGCGGTGACGCTGCCGAAATGGCCAGAGTAGAGTTGATCTAAGCAGCTCCGGCCTTACTACGCGCAGTATACGAAAGAAAAGGGGTGGGCTGGTGCTCGCCCCTTTTTTCTTCCATATTCCCGGAGGATTTATGATTGAGATTCGCGACCTGCATTTTCAATATGAGACGGAGCAGCCTGTTCTCCGCGGCCTGGATCTGGAGATTCGGGAAGGGGAGTGGCTGGCGCTGATTGGAGCGAACGGCAGCGGAAAAAGTACCCTGGCCAGGCAGTTGAACGGCCTGCTGCTGCCGAATTCCGGCACTGTCTGCGTGGATGGCCTGCGCACGGATCGGGAGGAAGAACTCTGGAAGATCCGCTCTCAGGTAGCCTTTGTGTTTCAGAATCCGGATAACCAGCTAATCGCCACCTCTGTGGAGGATGACATCGCCTTTGCGCTGGAGAATCTGGGCTTTCCTCCTGAGGAGATCACAGGCCGGGTGGAGCAGGCGCTTTCGGAAATGAACCTGACAGGCCTGCGAGCGAAGGCCCCGCACCTGCTTTCCGGCGGTGAAAAGCAGCGGGTGGCCATTGCCGGGGCTTTGGCTATGGCCAGCAAATATTTGGTTCTGGATGAGCCCACTTCTATGCTGGATCCTTCCATGCGCCGCTCTGTTCTGGAAAGCCTGCAGCAGCTGCACGAAAAGCACGGGCTTTCCATCATCTACATCACGAATATTATGGAGGAGACCCTGCTGGCGGATCGGATCCTGGTGCTGGATGAAGGCCGGATCCTGCGGGACGAGACCCCCGCCGCTCTTTTCGCAGATTGCCGCTGGCTGCGGGCGAAGCAGCTGGATATCCCGCAGGTTTCCCGCTTGGCAGAGTTGCTGTTGGAACAAGGATACGAACAATTCCGGGGTGTGCTTTCTCCGGAAACACTGATGGAGATCGTATGCAAATAGATTTGCAGCATGTTGAATATTGCTATCAGAAGGGAAGCCCCTTTGAACATATGGCATTGCAGGATATCAATCTGCGTATCCGCAGTGGAGAGATGATCGCCATGATCGGCCATGGCGGCAGCGGGAAAAGTACTCTTTCACTGCTGCTTTCCGGGCTATATAAGCCCACCGGTGGGAGGATCGATACCTATGATGTGAAAACCGGAAGGCAGGAAAGTGTTCGCAATATCGGCTTGGTCTTTCAATACCCGGAGCAGCAGCTTTTCGCGGAAACAGTCTACGAAGAGGTTGCCTTTGGCGCCCGAAATTTTGGCGTGCCGCAGGATTACCTGCCCATCCGGGTGCGGAAAGCTTTGGAGCTGGTGGGCTTGGAGCCGGATTCCTTCTGGAACCGTTCGCCCTTTTCGCTTTCCGGTGGGCAGAAGCGGCGGGTCTGCATAGCCGGAGTGCTCGCTGTGGAACCCAAAATGATCATTTTGGATGAGCCAACGGCAGGGCTTGATGAGGGGGGCCGCCGCTGGCTTTTGGAGCTGGTTCGGCAGCTGAACCGGGAGGGGCGCAGCATCCTCTGGATCACCCATAATATGAGGGAAGCCGCAGAGCTGGCGCAGCGTATAATCGTTCTGAACCGTGGCCGCATACTTCTGGATGGTAGCCCGGATCAGGTTTTTGCTGAGGAGGAGCTGCTGCGGGAGGCAGGCTTGGAGATCCCCATGGCTGCCGCGGTGGTGCGGGAGCTGAAGCGCCGGGGGATCCCTTTGGCGGGAACAGCGATTTCTGTGGAGGAGGCTGCCGCAGAGATCGGGGATTACTTGGCCCGAAGGGATGCGCCGGAGCCGGTAGAGGCTGAGCCGGAGGATGTGCTGCAGGCGAAGGCCGCGGAAGAGGACGGAGAGCCTGTGATCAGCCTGGAAAGCGTGCTGGCTGCGGCTGGACAGACGATTCCGCAGCCCAAAGAAGATGCGCCGCCGCCCCCGAAGGAGGAGCCCCGCTTTACACCCTGGCAGGGAGGGAAGACGGATGTTTAAGGAAAAAATACTTCTGGGGCAATATTATCCTGTGGAATCGCCGGTTCACCGCCGGAATGCTGCCTGTAAGATCCTCATCACACTGCTATATGCGGTCACGCTCTTTTTTGTGGAGCATCTTTACGGCTGGTTGCTCATGCTGGCTGTCTGCGTCGGGGTCATCGCTCTGAGCCGCATCCCGCTGCGCTCGCTTTGGCGCGGTTTGCGGGTGATCGCCTTTTTTTGTCTGCTGGCGGTGGTTCTGAACATCTTTTTTTACCCCGGGGAAGTCATTTGGCAATGGGCTTTTCTCAGCATCAGTCAGGGCGCACTGGCGCATGGCCTGAGCATTGGCCTGCGGCTGGTGCTGCTGGTGCTTTTTGCCTCACTTCTGACACTGAGCACCACACCTATTCAGCTGACGGACGGATTGGAATCCCTGCTGCGACCTTTGCGCCCGCTGCATGTCCCTGCGCATGAAATTGCGATGATGATGTCGATCGCCCTGCGTTTTATCCCCACCCTGATGGATGAATTCGAAAGGATCCGTTTGGCCCAGCAGGCCAGAGGAGCTGTGCTGGATCAGGGGAATCTTATACGCCGCAGTCTGGCATTGCTGCCGCTGCTGATCCCTCTTTTTGTGGCAGCATTCCGCCGGGCTGAAGAGCTGGCCCAGGCCATGGAGGCTAGGTGCTACCGCGGTGGAGAAGGCCGCAGCCGTTGGAAAACCAGCTGCTGGCAGCTGCAGGATAGCATTGCGCTGGGCTTTTTTGCAGCTTTGCTGCTTACGCAGATCCTGCTGCGGATTTTTCTTTAGCCTGGAGGGATCGCCTTAGGCGGGCGGCAGAGAATTTTTGAATCAGACGGAGTGAACTATGGAGCGGAATATTTTGCTGAGCCTGCAATATGACGGCAGCAACTATGCCGGCTGGCAGAGGCAGCCGGCCTCCCACGGGGCAACTGTGCAGCAGACGCTGGAAGATGCGCTGAGCCAGGTCTTTCGTGAGCAGATCGTGGTGGCAGGGGCTGGACGCACCGATAGCGGTGTCCATGCCTGTGGACAGCGCTGCAGCTTTCGGGCTCACAGCGCCGTTCCTTTGGAAAAGCTGCCCGAGATCCTGAATCGACGCCTCCCGGGAGATATCCGTGTTTTTCTGGCAGAGCAGGTGCCGGATAGCTTTCATGCCCGTTTCAGTCCGCACCGGAAGCGGTATCGCTATGTGCTGGCCCAGGCTGCAGCAGCAAATGCCTTCAACTACCGTTACGCCTGGTTTCTGGAAGGAAAGCTGGATCTGGCGGCGATGCAGGAGGGAGCTGCTTATCTGCTGGGTACCCATGATTTCTGGCATTATACAGTCAGTGGTGTTTCTGCCACGGATTTCGTTCGCAGCATCAGCGGATTGGATGTGTATGCACCGAAGCAGCAGGAGAGCAGTTTCCCCTGGCAGCTTTTGCCGGAGCCCGTTCTGGTGGAGGTCGAGGCAGATGGCTTCCTGTATAAGATGGTGCGGATCATCGTGGGCCGTCTGGTCGCAGTGGGGCAGGGGAGGATCCCGGCCACAGCAATGCAGAGCTACCTGGAGGGAAGCTTTGATCTGAACATTCCCCCGGCCCCGCCACAGGGTCTGCAGCTGCTGTGGGTGCGCTATGATGCAGCCACGGAATAGCCCACCACCCGAGAATGCAGAAAAATTTTCTCCGGAAAAACCTCTTGACAAGGGGAGAGTGGGGCATTATACTAATTAAGTACGCTTGTTGTCTTCTGCCCCGTTGGCGATGAGCGGTATCTATGGAAAGGTTTTTATTTTTAAGGAGGGAATTACCTTGAATACTTTCATGGCCAAGCCCGCCGAAATCGAGAGAAAATGGTATGTGATCGATGCAGCCGGCAGATCTTTGGGCCGTACCGCTACCGAAGCCGCTCGTATTTTGCGTGGTAAGCATAAGCCGATTTTTACTCCCCATGTGGATACCGGCGATTTCGTCATCATCATCAATGCTGAGCAGGCAATCCTCACCGGGAACAAGCTGCTTGCGAAGAAATATTACCGTCACTCCGGTTATCCGGGCGGTTTGAAAGAAATGAACTACAAAGACCTGATGGCCAAAAAGCCCATCTTGGCTGTGGAAAAAGCAGTGAAAGGCATGCTGCCCCACAATCGTCTGGGCCGTGCACAGGGTAAGAAACTGAAGGTTTATGTTGGTGCTGAGCATCCCCATGCTGCACAGAAACCTGAAGCTTGGGAATTCTAAGAGAGGAGGACGAATAAGTGGCTGAAGCAATGAAATTCTATGGCACTGGCAGACGTAAAAACGCCATCGCTCGCGTGTGGGTTAAACCCGGCACCGGTAATATCACCATCAATGATAGAGAGCTGGGCAATTATTTCGATAAGGCAACTCTGGAAATGATCGTCCGTCAACCCCTGGTTCTGACCTCCACTCTGGATAAATATGATGTCGTGGCCACCGTTAAAGGCGGCGGCTCCACCGGTCAGGCTGGTGCTGTCCGTCATGGTCTGGCTCGCGCTTTGGTTGCAGCTGACGCTGATATGCGTCCCGCACTGAAAGCCGCTGGCTTCATGACCCGCGACCCCAGAATGAAAGAACGTCGTAAGTACGGTTTGAAGAAGGCTCGTAAGGCAAGCCAGTTCTCCAAACGTTAATTTTATCCCCCATAAATTCGCTTTTGTTGTGGCACACTTCTTAAGAGGTGTGCCACTTTTTTATCTCCGCCGGATCCGCAGAAAACAGGGCAGTTTTCAGCTTTTTGTCCACCTCTGGGAGGAAGCCGTAATGGAGTGAGCAGGCATAGAGCAAAACAAAAAGAGAGCTGCTCTGCTGCACTCAGGATGAATGAAAGAAACAGCTCCAAAAAAAGAAAGTGCCTCCTGTGGAGTACCAGCAGGGAGAATTGTCATTGAAGCTCCCGCAGGGGCAGGGTTTTCTCCAGATTCCCGCCGGCAGGTGGATTTTCCATCGGATCCCCATTTGCGGCTTCCAGCAGAAAGAAATCGTTTACTGCCTGATAGATAGCCCAAGCGATTTTCCATTGATAGCTTTCATCCTGCAAAAGAGCTTCCTCCTGGGGGTTCGAAAGAAAACCCAGCTCAGCAATAACGGCAGGGGCCTGGATCTGCTTTAGCAGGTAGGAATTCGGGTGGGGCAGCGCACTTCGTTCGGTGTTTCCCAGCTCCTGCCGCAGGCGATGCTGTATTCCTTCAGCCAGCAGCTGAGCGGCTGCATTGTCCTGCCTGTAAAATACCTGGGCACCCTGCTGCAGGCTGCTCCCCAGATAGCTGTTGCAATGCAGGCTGATGAAAAGATCCACCGTTTCTGCCAGGAGGACCCGGGCTTCCAGATCCGCGCGCTTGCTTCCGGCCAGAGCCATGTCCCCGCTGCGGCTCATCAGCACGGTCATACCACCCTGCATACAGTATTCCTCCAGCTTTTTTGCGACGCTCAGGTTGATCTCCGCTTCCCGGCTGCCGGCGGTACCCAGTACGCCGGGATCAAAGCCGCCGTGGCCTGCATCGATCAGGATCAGCTTCCCAAAAAGAGCAGGGGCCATGGCTTCCAGATCCTGCTGCAGCGTCTGTCGAAGCTTTTCTGCCAGAAATCCACCGAGCAGTAGTAGGAGGAGAAATAGACAGGTGGGGAAGGGCCGCACTCTGATAATACGCATACTGCGCCTCCGAAAGATTCTTTGCTTAAAGCTATGCTTTTGCTTTCTGATTATGCTGGGCTAAATCCCGGCCTTTCTGCATAGGATTCAGCATTCGAAAAAGGAGGTTGCTACATGCACACGATTTATTTAAGCCGGCGGGGCTGGAAATTGCGCCTCACCTATCTGTTTGCCTGCTCCCTGATGCTCTGCACGGCTGTACTTTTCCTTTCGGAGACAGAGGTGGAGCCTACTCTGGCAGAGGCCTATCGCTGCGGCCCGGCAGAGTCCTCCCGGATCTCTCTGGCGATCAATGTGGATTGGGGTGAGGAATTCCTTCCGGCCATGCTGCAGACATTGGCAGAAGAGGATGTGAAGGCCAGCTTTTTCCTGAGCGGCCGCTGGACAGAGCTGCAACCGGAGCTGGCTGCGGAAATTGCTGCTGCCGGGCATGAGATCGGTAACCATGGCTTCAGCCACAGCAGCCCAAATGCATCCAGCCGGGAGGAGGTCAGGGAAGAGATCCATCGGGCGGGAACCGCCATCCTGAAGGCTACAGGCCAGCAGACCAGCCTATACGCACCGCCCTCCGGGGAGTGCGAGCCTCATGTTCTGGAGGCAGCAGAGCAGAGCGGCCACAAAACCATTCTCTGGTCTGTGGATACGATAGATTGGCAGAAGCCGGATCCTGCCACTATTTTGCAGCGCGTGAAATCGAAGATCCATGGCGGCGCTATTATTTTGGCGCATCCTACGGAAAGCACTGCGGAGATCCTGGGGCAGATGATCAAGGAGCTGAAGGCGGAGGGATATTGTTTTGTTACGGTTTCTGAAAATATTTCTTTGTAGCATTTTGCTTGCTCTGCTGCTCCCGGGGGCTGCCGGCCCGGCCCGGGCAATTTCGGAGGCGCCCGGCCCGGCACAGGAGGATGCACCCAGGATCGCTGCTGCGGGGGCTGCTCTTATTGAGGCCCACAGTGGAAAGCTGCTTTTTTCTTCTGAGGGAGAAAAGCCTCTGCCACCGGCCTCCACCAGCAAGATTCTTACCGCTTTGCTGGCTTTGGATCTGGTAGAGGATCTGGATCGGGATTATGAGATCAGCCCGGCTGCAGCAGCGGTGGAGGAGAGCAGCATTTATTTGCGGGCAGGGGAGCGGCTTTCTCTGCGGGAGCTGCTGGCCGGTGCTTTGGTGCATTCTGGAAATGATGCCTGCTTTGCCATTGGGGAGGCTGTGGCCGGCAGCGAAGCTCTTTTCGTCTACTGGATGAACATGAAGGCTGCTGCGCTGGGAGCTTATTCCGGGCACTTCTGCAATACAAATGGCCTTCCTGCGGAGGGACATCTCATCAGCCCGGAAGATCTGGCCCGCATCGCAGCTGTGGCCATGGAAAATCAGGTCTTTTCTTCCATCGTGCTGGAGAAGGGCATCTCTCTGGGGGAGGGAGATGACTATCGTTTTTTTACGAACACCAATAAGCTGCTTTGGCAGGATCCACATATTCTGGGGATCAAAACCGGAACCACCGATGCGGCGGGCCCCTGCCTGGTCGCTGCTTATGGAGATGGGGCTGCGCTTTTCATCAGTGTTCTGCTGAATAGCCCGGATCGCTATGGGGAAAGCCTGTCTTTGCTGTGCTATGGTGCGGAGAAGTATATTTTGTTGGCTCTGGCAGAGAAAGGGCAGGCTTTAGCTCATGCAGGGGGGCGGCTTTGGCGGGCAGCAGAAGATATGCAGGTGCTGGTGGAAAGGGAAAAGCTGGATGAGCTTTGTCTTCGTTGGTGTTTGCCGGATGCAGAGGGCCGGTATCATCTGCAGCTGCTGGATGGTTTGGGGCAGGTTCTTGCAGAATTGCAGCTGCTGTGCGGAAAATAGAAGGGATTTTCCCGCAGTGTGACGAATATTTCATTATCAGGTCGGCTGGTCTTCGGACTGACCGGCCTATTTTCGCGAATGAGGTGTTGTATGACAGAAAAGATTCTTTTGCCTTCCGGACTTCGTATCGTCCTGGAAACCATGCCCCATCTGCGTTCCGTCAGCACTGGCCTGTGGGTTTCCGCTGGTTCTGCTTATGAGAAAGAGCAGGAATCCGGCATGTCTCATTTCTTGGAGCACCTGCTGTTTAAAGGTACGGAAAAACGCAATGCCCTGCAGATCTCTGCCACGATGGAAGGGGTCGGTGGGGTGCTGAATGCCTTCACCAGCCGGGAGCATACCTGCTACTATACCCGATCCATGGACGAGCATTTTGGGCTTTCCCTGGAACTGCTGGCGGATATGTATCTGCATTCTCTTCTGGATCCAAAAGAAGTGGAGCGGGAGCGGAATGTGATCATGGAAGAGATCAATATGTATGAGGATAGCCCGGAGGATGTGGCTGCGGATATTTTTTTGGCCCAGCTTTGGCCCGGCCATCCTTACGGACGCCCCATCTCCGGCACTCTGTCCAGTGTGGAGGGGGTAAGCCGGGATCAGCTGGTAGAATATCTGCGTTCGGTTTATGTCCCCCGGCGCACGGTTTTGGCTGTGGCGGGGAATGTTACAGCGGAGCAGGTGCGGGAGCTGGCAGAGAGGCTTTTTCCCGCAGAGGAAGGGCAGGCTTTGCCCACCTTGCCCAGCCCCATCTCTCAGGGCGGTGCGATCAGTAAAGTGAAGGATATTGAGCAGAGCCATATCTGCATGGGCTTTCCCGGCCTTTCTTTGGATGATCCGGATTATTATGCTGCCAATGTGCTGGCAAATATTCTGGGTGGTGGGGCTTCCTCCCGCCTTTTCCAGGAGGTTCGGGAGAAGAGGGCGCTTTCCTATTCTTCCTATTGCTACCTGGATTCCTTTGATAAAAGCGGCTTCCTGATGGCCTACAGTGCCACGCATCCCAAACATACCCGGGAGCTGATCCAGGTGATGGCTGCTCAATTCAGCGATATTGCTGCTCATGGGGTAAGCGATGAGGAATTGCAGCGCAGCAGAGATCAGCTTCGCGGGACCCTGCTGCTCTCCATGGAGAGCAGCAGCTCTGTGATGAGCAGGCTGGGCCGCACGGAGCTGGCGCTGTGTGAGCTTTTTAATTTGGAGGATCGTGTGCGTAAGCTGGCTTCTGTCAGCCATGAGGATCTGGCTCGCGTGGCAAAGCGTCTGCTGCGGCCGGGAAGCATGGTTCTGAGCCAGGTCAGCCCCAAGCCCATTGAGATCGATACGGCAGAGCTGTTCTAAGCAGCTTTTGCTGCTTCGGAAGAGCGGGGCTGGCTGCCATTTTTGAAAATTTTTTCGAGGAGTTGCCGAGGAGTCACTATGGAAAAGCTTCGTTTTAAAATTTTAGCCCATGGAGAGGGGCTGCCTTTGCCGGCTTACCAAAGTGAATGGGCTGCCGGTCTGGATCTGGCTGCTGCAGTGGAGGAGCCCGTGCTTTTGCAGCCGGGCTGCCGGGCTCTGATCCCCACCGGCCTGGTGATGGAGCTGCCGCAGGGCTTTGAGGGACAGGTGCGTCCCCGTAGTGGTCTGGCCATGAAGCAGGGGATCACCGTTTTGAATGCACCCGGCACCATTGACGCGGATTACCGTGGGGAAGTGAAGGTGCTGCTGATCAATCTGGGGCAGGAGGTTTTCTCTGTGGAGCGGGGCATGCGCATCGCCCAGCTGGTGATCGCCCCTGTCTCCCAAATGCAGATCGAGCTGTCAGCTGCTCTCAGCGAAACGCAGCGCGGCAGCGGCGGCTTCGGCAGCAGCGGTCTGCGCTGAAGCTGAAGGGGTAGCACATATTTTGTCCGGGGCAGCCGTATAGTATAGAAAAGCCCAAGGAGGACAGAATATGCGTTTATCGGAATTTGCAGAGAAGCGGATCATCAATGTATTCGATGGGGAGCTGATGGGCGCCATCGGGGACAGTGATCTGCTGCTGGATGAGGAAAGCGGCCGGATCCAGGAGATCCTTGTGCCGCCGTCCCGTCGCGGCTTGAATCGGCATCCCTGCTCCATTCCCTGGCCTGCCGTGAAAAAGGTGGGGGCCGAGATTGTAGTGGTGGATGTGGAGAGCAGCGATGTTTATTATCGGTAAGGAGGAAGGAAAATGCTCCGTGTTTTGGTAAATGGTGCCGCCGGGAAAATGGGGCGATCCATGTCTGCCGCGATCTTGGCGGAGGAAGATATGCAGCTGGTGGCAGCGGTAGATCAGTGCTGCCTGGGTGCTGATCTTGGCGAGCTTTGCGGCAGAGGACACTGTGATGTGGCGGTGGAGGCAGATCTGGCGGCTGCCATTGAAAAAACGCAGCCGGATGTGATGCTGGATTTCACCATTCCGGCTGTGGTTATGGATAATCTACGGGTGGCGCAGGCCCATGGTCTGGCAGCGGTGGTAGGCACCACCGGTTTGACAAAGGAAAACCTGGAGGAACTGCGGGAAAGCTGCGAAAAAAGCGGTTCCCCTGTTTTTGTGGCCAGTAATTTTGCTCTGGGGGCCGTTCTGCTGATGCGCTTTGCAGCGGAAGCAGCCCGCTACCTGCCGGAATATGAGGTTTTGGAGATTCATAATGAGCGGAAGCTGGATGCTCCCTCTGGGACGGCACTCAGCACTCTGAATATGATGGAAGCACAGCGCCAGGAGGATTCCATCGGAGCGGCCAACAGCCGGGAAAGTGTTCCCGGCTGCCGCGGAGGGGCCCATGCCGGCAGCCGGGTCCACAGCCTGCGCCTGCCTGGTGCGGTTGCCATACAGGAAGTAATCTTTGGTG
>JAUMYD010000219.1 GCA_030528765.1 Bacillota bacterium | reverse complement strand
TCGTCTATGAGCGAATCACAAAACAGACACAGAAAATGCAGAAAACGGCGTGACCGACCGGTCACACCGTTCTCTGGGACAAATAGTTACTTGTCGCTGTTAATCCAAAGGGAAGGAGGCCTTTCTTTTGCTGCAGCAGGATAGTATCTGCAGCAGAGTGAGAAAAAGCAGGAGAATCCCCCATGCGGGGCGAAAATTTCTCTGAAGCAAGGGCTGCACAGGCAGCTATCCGTTCCGAATCAAAGCGATGGAGGGATCCCGTGAAAAAAATTCGTACATTTCTTTTCCGTGTCATGGTTCTGAGCCTTCTTTTTGCCTTCTGTTTTTCCGCTTATAAGATCATTGACTACCTGCGGGAAGGCGCGGAGAGCAATGCCAGCCGGGATCAGCTTTTGGAGCAGGCGGTACAGGAGGCCCCACGGGAGACTCTTTTGCCCGCAGACAGGCAGCCCGAGCCACCCATCCTGGTGGATTTCGACCGCCTGGAGCAGGAGAACCCGGATATTGTGGCCTGGCTTTTCTGCGACGGCACGCCCATCAATTATCCCGTGCTGCAGGCTGCGGATAACAGCTATTATCTGGATAAGCTGCCGGATGGGCAGTGGAATGCTGCGGGCAGTCTGTTCCTGGATTACCGGAACAGTCGGGATTTCAAGGATGCCAATTCCCTGATCTACGGGCATAATATGAAGAACCAAAGCATGTTCGGCAGCATCAGCAAGTATCAGGATCAGGCTTATTACGAGGAGCACCCGGTGCTTTACCTGCTGACAAAGGAGCAGAATTATAAGATCGTGCTCCTGGCCGGCCATGTGCTGGATGCAGATGCGGAGTTTTATGAGCTGCCCCTGGACAGGGGAGAGCAGAGCGCTCTGCTGGAAAAGAGTCTGGCGCTCTCTGATTTTGAAAGCCAGGCCCAATTTCTCCCCGGTGAGGAATTGATCAGCCTTTCCACCTGTTCCAGCGCCCATGAGAACGCCCGCTACGTGCTGCTGGGTGCTCTGCGGCCCCTGCCGATGCAGCGCTAGCCACCGCCGAAACTGCATAGAAGGGCCAGCTCCCAGCCGGGGCGGGCCCTTTTTTACGGGCAGCTGTGATTCTCGCCGCAGTCCAAATATTAAAGTTCTTTGAGCCCCTTTCTTTCAAGAAAGGGGCGGTTTTAAAAAGATAAATAAACCCCTTCTTCTTTGAAAAGAAGAAGCAAGAAACTTTTAATGGGCTTCGCCAGCTGTGATCCCCGCCGCAGCCCAAATATTAAAGTTTTTGCTGCCGCTTTTTTCAAAAAGCGGCGGTTTTAAAAATAAATAAAACCTTTCTTTTCTTGAAAAGAAGAAGCAAGAAACTTTTGACGGGCTTCGCGTTTGTGATCCGGGAGAGGGGTAAAAAAAGCGCCTGAGCGGGAGCTCAGGCGCTTTTGAATACTGCGGGCAAGATCCGAACAGGGGACAGCCGCTTATTTAGCGTAGGCAGAGCAGAAGCGCTGGAGAATGGTAGCGACCTGGGAGCGAACTGCGCTGCCCTGGCCATCCAGCTTCATGCTGTTGCCATCAGCAATACCTTCGATCAGGCCCATACCGCAGGCCCACTGCATGGGGGAGATAGCCCAGCTGCTGATCTCGAATGCATCGCTGTAGGAGAGGATATTGGTATCTTCACCGACGCTCACATCATATTTCTTGTAGACGGCGTAACGATAGAGGATGGAAGCCAGCTGTTCGCGGGTCACCATATCGTTGGGGCCGAAGGTATTGGCATCATAGCCGCTGACGATCCCGGCGGAAGCAGCCCATTTCACTGCTTCGCTGTACCACTGACCGGCAGGAACATCGCTGAAGCTCTGGGC
>JAUMYD010000085.1:2667-7747 GCA_030528765.1 Bacillota bacterium | reverse complement strand
CCCCAACTTTCTTGAAAGAAAGTTGGACAAAGAACTTTAGCGTTTGGGCTGCGGCGTAGAGCAAGGGCGGCGCAGCATAACGGCAGCGGCCAGGGTCCCCCGGGCATTCCCCTGTACGCGGTAGGAATAGAAGCTGTCCGGATTGCAGATGGTGCAGAGGCGGGAGATGGCAATATTCTGTTCCGGCAGCCCCGCACGGCGGAGCAGCAGGAAGTTTGCCTGCCAGAGATCAGCCAGGAATTTCCCCGGTGCCGCAGGATCGGGCCGCAGGGTAGAAGCATCGATGCTGCGGAAGTGGGCAGCGGTCCCCTCATCTATCTGGTAGCAGCAGGGCCCGGCAGAGGGGCCAATGGCCGCATAAATAGCCCGGGGCTTTGCCCCCAGGCTCTGCAGACGGCGCAGCATGCAGCCGGCCATATCCGCCACGGTCCCCCGCCAGCCTGCGTGGGCGGCGGCGGCGATGCGCTGATCCGCTGCGTAAAAGAGCAGGGGGCAGCAGTCTGCATAAAAGGTGAAAAGGGGCAGCTCCTCTGTGCGGGTGAGCAGGCCGTCGATATCCTGGAATTCTCTGGGCCGATCCAGCCCCTGCCCGGCATGCTGCTGGTCCACCTCCAGCAGGTTTGTGGTATGGGTCTGCCGGGAAAAGACTATTCTTTCCAGGGGGATGCCCAAAGCCCGGCAGAAGCGGCTGCAGTTTTCCCGCAGCAGGGCGCGATCCTCCAGCTTCGGGTTCAGATCCAGCCCTTTGCCGCCGCCGCCGCGGCAGCTGGAAAAGCCGGCGATAAAATCCTCCCGAAAGGGATCAAAGATGGGGAAATCATACCAGAGCAGCCCCTCCGGGCTGAGATGCCCGCGGATCTGCTCTGTTTCCGGAAAATATGAATTATGCAGAGGAATCCACCTCCTGATCTTTTCTGCGGGAAGAAACAAAAGCCAGGGAAGCCCTGGCTTTGCATTTGCTTATTCTTTGCTTTTGGCAGCGGCTCTTGCTTCTTTGGTCAGGCGGTCAAATTCCCGCCAGTAGCCTACTGTCGCGATCAGGAGCAGCAGGGATACGATGCCGGAGAGGATGGCAACGCCAATATTCCCCAGGAAGGGGGAGAAGAGCATAATGGCTACTACGCCCACATAAAAGGCGATGGTGGAAGCCTTCCCGTACCACTTGGCGGGGATGATGGGCAAACCTTCCCGCATCATGCGCAGGCCCATGAACACCGTGACCAGCTCTTTTGCCAGCAGGCAGGCCAGCATGGGGATGATGGAGGGGTGAACGAAGCAGAGAATGGCGGCCACAGCCAGCTGGGTGACTTTATCTGCCAGCGGATCCATGACCTTCCCCAGCTCGGTTTTTTGGTTAAAACGGCGGGCGATATAGCCGTCCACACCATCGCTGATGCCGGAAATAACGATCAGCACCACTGCAAGATAGGGCTTGCCCACGAAATAGCTCCACATGATGAAGGGAACCAGCAGCAGTCGGAAAAGGGAGATCAGATTCGGGATGGAAAAATTATCCTTCAGCGCATAACGCTTCAGGTCAAGTTTGCTCTTTTTCATAAGGCACCTCGGCTCCACAGCAATGAGGACCCCCGGCAGGAAGACGGGGATCCGGAAAAATGAGCTTTTACAGCATTCTATGCCTATATTCTACAGAGAAACAGCTTTTCCTTTTGGAAGATTGTTTTTCTCCGATTCCCGGAAAAAAGCAGCTGCTTTGGCCTCGGGATTCCCCTTTTTGAAAAAAGGGGCACGAAGAACTTTGGTATTTGGGCCGCGGCTCAGCCCATGGCTTCCAGCTCCTCCATCTTTTCCAGCAGCTCGTTTTCCAGCTGCTCCTGCTTCCGGGCCAGCTCCATCAGGCGCTGATAATCCGCACTCAGAGCAGGATCATTCAGTTGGCAGCTGAGCTGATCCAGCTCCGCTTCCATGTTGGAGATCTCTGTTTCCAGCTTTTCCCGGCGTTTCTGTTCCTTGCGGGCAGCAGCCTGTTCCTCTTTGCGGCGGCGGTAATCCTCTCCGCCTTTGGCAGGGGCCGGCTTCGGAGTCGGCCCGGGCTCGGGGATGTTTTCCGGCGCGGCCTGCCCGGCCCGGGCCTGCCGTTCCAGATAATCATCGTAGTTCCCCAGAGTCTCCTGCAGGCCCTTTTCCGTCATGAAATAGACCCGGTCTGCCAGCTTATTGATAAGGTAGCGATCATGGGAGACTGCCAAAATGGTGCCGGGGTAATCCAGCAGGGCCTGCTCCACCGCCTCCATGCTGGCGATATCCAGATGATTGGTGGGCTCGTCCAGCAGCAGGAAATTGGCAGGAGCCAGCAGCAGCTCCATCAGGGTCAGGCGGGCCTTTTCCCCGCCGGAGAGGCTGCCCAGGCTTTTTTCCACCGCATCCCCGGAGAAGAGAAAGCTGCCCAGCATGGTACGGATCTCCGTCTGGGTAAGGCGGGGGTAGCGGTTCGTGAAATATTCCAGAATGCTGCCGGGGCCGGTCATATGGTCGTGGAGCTGGTCATAATAAGCGCAGTGGATGTTCACGCCCAGGCGCAGCATGCCCCGATCCGGGGAGAGGCGTCCGGCGATCATCTTCATCAGGGTGGATTTGCCGCAGCCGTTCGCCCCCAGCAGAAAGACCCGCTCCCCCTTGGAGAGGCGCAGATCCGCGCCGCGGAAGATGCGGCGGCCGTCAAAGCTTTTTTCGATCTGGTTCAGCTCCAGAACGTCGTTGCCGCCGGGGGGCGGCACATTGAAGCGAAAGCGCAGGCTGCGCTCCTTGTTTTCCGGGATCACCAGCTCTGCCTGCAGGCGTTCCAGCTGCTTCTGCTTGCTGGCGATGGTGATATAGTTCCGCTCCTGATTAAAGCGGCGCTGCTGCTCGATGATGCCCTGGATGCGCTTGATCTCCCGGCTTTGGTTCTCATAGCGGCGGCGGATGCTTTCCTCATCTGTATCCCGCTGGGACAGGTGGGCAGAATAATTCCCTTTATAGCAGTGCAGCCGCTGGTGGTGCATGGCCCAGGTCTCCGTGGTGACCCGATCCAGGAAATAGCGGTCATGGGAGATAAGAATGAAGCCGCCCTTGTAGGAAGAAAGGAAGCTTTCCAGCCACTCCACCCCCTGAATATCCAGGTGGTTGGTGGGCTCGTCCAGCAGCAGCAGATTGGCATCGGCCAGCAGTACTTTAGCCAGTGCTGCGCGGGAGCGCTGGCCGCCGCTCAGTGCGGAGATGGGCAGCAGCAGATCCGCTTCGGAGAAGCCCAGACCCAGCAGGGTGGAGCGAAGCCTGGCTTTATAGGTATAGCCGCCCTGATCCCCATAGCGTTCCTGCAGGCGATGCTGCTCCTCCAGCATGGCCTGGGTGGGGTTTACGGAGCGCTCCAGACGGGCGTTCACCTCCTCCAGCTGGCGTTCCATGGCCTGCAGATGGGAAAAGACCCGCATCACGGCGGATTGCAGGCTTTCGTCCTCTTCCGCTGCCAGGAATTGCTCCATATAGGCCAGCCGGGCCTCCCGGGAAAGGGCGATGCTGCCGGAATCCGGGCGCAGCTCCCCGCTGAGTATACGAAAAAGAGAGGTTTTCCCGCAGCCGTTCGCCCCTACCAGACCGATGTGAGCGCCGTTTTCTACCCCGAAAGAGGCATGGGAAAAAACCTCCCGTGTGTGGAAGGATAAGGAAAGATCATGGGCGGTGAGCAGCTGCATGCCGGCTTATTCCCCCTTGGGTGAATTAAAAACAGAGGAAAAATCCCCGTCTATCGCTGCTTTATGGAAGGATTTCTCCTGCTCCCGGGCCAGAGCAGCCCGTTTTGCAGCCAGGCGCTGGGCCTTCCTTCTGGCCAGATATTTCCGCTTGGAATGGAGATACCAGCAGCCCAGGCCATAGAGGGCCAGGGAGATGCCCAGGCCGATCAGGGAGATATTCGTATAGCTGGCATAGGCGGTATCGTTGAAAACGATGCCCAGCTTCGGCTCCAGAAAGCTGAAGATATCATTGATGCACTGCAGCTGGCAGAAGATCAGCATCACCAGAAAGACCAGGGGCATGACCAGACCCCAGCCCCGGCCGGGGCGCAGGGAAAGAAACCACTGCATCAGCATGAAGAGGGTGATGATGAGCACAAGTGCCAGATCCGCGTAGAATTGCATAGAAAACGCTCCTTTCGGAATGCCCGCAGAAGCGGGCTTTTGCCTCTTGCAGATTTATGAGGGGGCAGAGCGGAAAAGCCCCATCCCGGCACATAAAGATACATTCTTTATTATAGCAGAAAACATGGGGAAAGAAAAGAATAAAATCCGCATGCTCCGTCCTGCGGCGGGGGAGGGCTGCGGGAGCGGAGAAAAGCAAACAGATTAAGAAAAAGCTGCAGCGGAGTGAACTGCAGCTTTTTGCTTCCGGTGTGTGCTCGGGTGGTGGGCTTATTCCTCGGATGCGGAGGGGCTTTTCTTCAGCAGGCCCCAGTTCCGCAGCGTATCCAGAAAGCTTTCATGCCGCACTGCCTTCACATCGAAGCGGTAAAGACGGAAAACCAGCTCCAGGATGAAGCCCACGCCTACAGCGGCGATGAGCGTTCCCAGGCCCACCTTCGCCCCCATAAGCCAGCCACAGAGCAGGGCGCTGCCTTCGATGAAGATGCGCACCAGCCCTACGGGGATGCGTTTCACCCGTTTCCCCATAGCCACCATGAGGGAATCCCGGGGGCCGCAGCCCATGGCCGCACTGATGTAATAATGCGCACCCACGCACATGATGCCCTGGCCCAGCAGCAGCAGAGCCAGCCCCCACCAGAAATTATCCAGCAGGGGGATGAGATCCACATATTCCAGCAGGTCCACCATTTTCCCGATGAGAATGGTGTTCAGCAGGGTGCCGAAGCCGATCTTCTCCCGCAGGAGCAGATCGATGGCGATGATGACCAGGCCCGTATAGATGGAGGCATCCCCATAGCTGATGTTGGTGACATAGGAAAGCCCCATGCTGAAGGCATCCCAGGGGGCAAGGCCGATATTGGCCTGAATGGCCATATAGATCCCCAGCGAGCAGAGGAGCAGGCCCCAGAGCAGGCGGGTAAATCGTTTTACATAGTCCA
>JAUMYD010000085.1:0-2657 GCA_030528765.1 Bacillota bacterium | reverse complement strand
ATAGCCTCATTTCTTGTGAGCAGAAAGATCCGGATACAGTATATTCTTTTTTGGTGGATTTGGCAAGAGCCTGTATCCGGCAGAGCCTTATTCCATATCCTCTTTGACCAGATAGACCGTCCAGGAGGCGGCGCCGGCCACCAGATATTTCAGCAGGATATTGCTGAAGAAGAGGGCGATGAGCGTGGACAGGTCATAGCGGCCGCCGAAGGCCACCAGCAGAAAGACCACCGTATCCAGGGGCACGGAGACGGCGTTGGAAAGCAGCACCCGCAGCCACTGCTTTTTTCGGCCGAAGCGCTTCCGTACCAGGCTGTAAATGCAGGTATCCAGCAGCTCTGCCAGGGCCATGGCCAGAATGCTGCCCAGCACCAGGCGAAAGCCGGGGGCCAGCACCAGCAGGTATTCCGTCTGCGGGCCCACAGTGAGGTCTGCCGGCAGGATGCCCACCAGCCAGCAGAAGCCGAACATCAGCAGGTTCAGCCCGGCGGTGAGCAGGATGATGAAGCGGGTGTGGGCAGCACCGGCCTTTTTGTGCAGCACATCCCGCATGGTGAAGCTGAAGGGATAGAGCAGGGTGCCGCCATCCAGGCTCAGGCCCAGCAGGCTGATGACCCGCAGTGAGCCCAGGTTGGAAAAGCTTACCAGTGCCAGGTACAGGCAGGAGCAAAGCATCAGTGTGCGCTGAAAACGCTGTGTGTCTGTGGAAGTGTTCATGTTGTTCCTTTCTTGTGGTAGAAGGTTTTTTGCTCAGATTCGGCTTGTACGGAAGCCCGAAGTGTTTCAAGCCCGGCTTTCCGGAAAGAAAGAGGCTCCAAGCGCCGCAGTCTTGTGCGCGCTGCTTTGATCGAAAGGGGCAAAAAGAACCTCCGGGGAAGTGCTCCCCGGAGGAAGATTGGCTTAGAGCAGGGGCTCGTTATGGGCCTTGAAGCCTTCCCCGAACACCTCGGACGCCTGACCAACGATGAGGAAGGCATTGGGATCCTCCTCCAGGACCAGCTTACGGACCTTGGGGAAGAACTGCTTCTTCATAGCGCAGAAAACGATCTTCTTTTCGTTACCGCTGTAGGCGCCTTCGCCATGCAGATAGCTCACGCCCAGATCCAGCTCCTCCAGCAGGTGTTTGGCGATCTTATCGGGGACGCTGCTGATGATGTAGATCAGCTTTGCCGTATCGCCGCCGTAAAGGGCATGGTCAAATACGAAGCTGAAAACGGTGCAGGCCAGGCCGGCATAAAGACCGGTCTCGATGTTCTTGAAGACCAGAGCGGAGGCAGCGACGATGATGGTATCCGTCATCAGGAAAAGCTTACCGGTGGTGAAATGGGGCAGCTTCAGGCGGATGATGCGGACGATGATATCCGTGCCGCCGGTGGTGGATTCGGCTTTGAAGATCATCACCATGCTCAGGCCCAGGGCCGCGCCGCCAAAGATGGAGGCCAGCAGGGGGTCAGAGGTGATGGGGGGGTAGGTAGCCAGCAGGTTCACCAGCCAGGACGAAAAGAAGGTGGTGAAGATGGTGCTGAGCATGGTCCCCAGGCCCAGCTTGATGGCACCCCAGATCATCAGGGGGATATTGATGGCGATGATCAGCGTACCGGTGGGAATAGGGAGGAAATGGCTGATGATGATGGCGATACCGCTGACGCCGCCGGGAGCCAGGCTGTTGGGATCCAGCAGCAGGCTGATGGCCACGGCATAGAGCAGGCTGCCGGTGACGATGAGGAACAGCTTTTTCGTCAGATCCATTGCCAGGGCTTTGCCCCGTTTCTGGGGGAGCAGGCTTTGGAGGAAACTCTGTTTTGCTTCCGCGGGAAGATTTTTTTTCTCAGACATAGGCACCTCTAATAAATAATGATAACAGAAAAGATTTTGCAAATAATTAAATTTCGCGGCAAATTTGGCGAAACCTGCTTCTTTTTCTGCCCGGAAAGAAATTTTTCATCAAAGTGGGCTGCTTCCGCCTTTAGCTGGGGGAGCAGGCTTGTATTTTCCCGGCGGATATGCTATATTTTATAAGTTAAAGTATATCCGGCGTATCGACAAATATTTGCTGTGCCGGGAAAAGTGTTTTTTCGAATTCTGGAGGCGAGGATGGACAAAGCCTTTTGGGAAGAAAAGCTGGCCCCCTTTCTGGCCCAGCTGCAGGCTGCCGGCAGCGATCAGCAGTGCATCATCGACCCGGCCAGCGTGGTCACTGCGCCCTGGGTGCGCTATAAGTGCCAGTTCGGCTGCGGGAAATACGGCAAAAGCCCCCTCTGCCCACCGAACACCCCCAGCTATACGGAGACCAGGGCCATCCTGGATGCCTACAGCCTGGGCATCCTCTATCGGGTACGCAGCAGCCGGCCGGGGAATGGCCTGGCTGGGCCCATCCTGCGGGCGCTGGGCCGTGCCGGATATTACAAGGCGATCGCCTTTGACGATGCCCCCTGCTGCAGCCTGGAAAAAGGGCAGCCCCTGCCCCAGCCGACGCTGGAGGCCTGCGGCGTGGATGTGCTGGCCAGCGCCCGGAACAACGGCTTCCGCGTGGAGCTGGCCGGGAATGCCGACGGCAGCTGGGATTGCTTCGGGCTGATTTTGGTGGAGTAGAGGAATTTTCCCTGTCATTGCGAGGCGGTTCAGCTGCAGGACTGCGAAGCAGTACACAGCTGAAC
>JAUMYD010000084.1:4943-7753 GCA_030528765.1 Bacillota bacterium | reverse complement strand
GCAAGGCCGCGCTGGCCCAGGGCGTGCTGGGCCACGATGCCGAGGGCGCGGTGATTCGCCAGGCGCCGGTACCCGAAGAGCTTGCCGATGCCACCGTCGCGCAATTCGTGCTCGATGGCATGTGCGGTGTGCAGAAGCAGCTGCCGCCGGCGTCCTGGAACGGAAAACGAGGGACGCCAATCTGGCGGTGCGCTCTGTGCGGGTGATCTACCTGATTTTCAGCATTGTGGCCATCAGCTTTATCCTCTCCATCCGTCTGGTCCCGGAGCAGGTCAGCCTGGTGGAGGGGGAGATCGCCGGGGAGGATATCTATTACAACGGCGAAAGCACCACTTATGAAAGCGAGGTGGCCACGGAGGAAGCGCGAAACCAGGCAGCCTCTGCTGTGACCCCCATCTATGTGCTTGACAAAACAGTGGAGGAAGCCCTGCTGCAGCAGGTCCGCTCCTATTTTGCCACCCTTTCCCGTGTTGCCCTGAATTATGAAGCCGGAGACCCGGCTGCCTACGATGCAGTGCGCCAAAAGATCCAGGGGAATTATACGGATTCCGTGCTGGCCTCCATGCTGAGCATGGCCGCCACAGAGCGCTCCAATCTCTCTGATTCCTTCCAGCAGCTCATCAGCCGCGTCTATTCCGCAGGGGTGCGGGAAGAAGAGGTGGAGCAGGCCCGGCAGGAGATCGCCATTTCCATCGGCGGCTCCACCATCAGCGGAGACAGCGAAGCCTTCCTCAAGGCGATGCTGGAAGGGCTGGAGCTGCGCTATAACGAAGCCTATGATGCGGTGGGCACCGCTGCGGCCGTGGAAGCGGCAAAGGCTGCCGTGCCCCCGGTGCAGAAAACCGTGCGAAACGGGGAGCTGCTGGTCAGCCGCGGCTCCTCTGTGACTGCCGCCCAGATCGAGGCCCTGCAGGCCCTGGGGCTCAGCAATGAGAATTCCACCCTGCTGCCCTTTGCGGGCCTGGTGCTGCTGGTGGCTATGCTGATGTGCCTCTTTTACTTCTACCTGCGTACCTATCGCCGGCATGTCTATCTGAAGCGGAATTCTATCACACTGCTGGGCGTGGTGATGATCGTTGTCCTGCTGCTCTGCAAGCTGATCTCCCTTTTCACCGTGGATTCTGCAAACAGCTCCACCCTGGTGATCGGCTTCCTGCTGCCGGTGGCCTCTGCCTCCATGCTGCTGGCAGTGCTGCTGGATCGGGATACGGCCATCATGGCCACAGCCCTTCTTTCTGTTTTTGTGGGCATCATCATGGATGGGGAAATGGTCTATGCCCTGGTGGCGCTGTGCAGCGGCCTGACCGGGGTGATCTGCGCGGCCCGGCTGAACCAGCGCAGCCAGTTTGTTTCCGCCAGCGTCTACATCATCCTGGCAAACCTGCTGGTGATCAGCGGCTGGGGCCTGCTCTGGCAGCAGGAAAGCCGCATCATCCTCATCTCCCTGGTCTTTGGCCTGGTAAACGGCCTGCTTTCTGCCATTCTGGCCATGGGCCTGCTGCCCTTTTTGGAAAGTGGCTTCGGCATCACCACGGTCATCCGCCTGCTGGAGCTTTCCAATTCCAGCCACCCCCTGCTGAAGCAGCTGATCATGGAAGCCCCCGGCACCTATAACCACAGTGTTCTGGTGGGGAATCTGGCAGAATCCGCAGCGGATGCCATCGGTGCGGACGGCCTGCTGGTGCGTGTGGCTTCCTATTATCACGATGTGGGCAAGCTGAAACGCCCTCATTTCTACATTGAGAACCAGCGCCCCGGGGAGAACCCCCATGACAAGCTGCAGCCCACCCTCTCCGCACTCATCATCACCTCTCACCCCAGTGACAGCGTGAAGATGCTGAAGGAGCACCATTTCCCCCAGGAAATCATGGATATCGTGGAGCAGCACCACGGCGCAGGCGTGCTGAAATATTTCTACCACCGGGCAAAGGAAAACGCCCTGAACCCGGAGGATGTGAAGATCGATGATTACCGCTATAAGGGCCGCCGCCCCCAGACCAAGGAGGCTGCACTGGTGATGCTGGCCGATTCCGTGCAGGCTGCTGTGCAGGCGCTTTCCAGCGGGGACAAGCAGCAGATCGAAAACCGCATCCATGAAGTCATCCAGGGCAAGGTGGATGAGGGCCAGCTCAACGAAGCGCCGCTCACCTTCCGTGACCTGAGCACCATCGAGCAGACCTTCCTGACCGTACTCAGCGGCATGCACCATACCCGCATCAGCTACCCCGGGCAGGAAAAAAACAGCCCCCCAAGGGAGATCGACGACAATGAAAATTTATCTGAATCTGCAGCGGGAACGGAAAGCAAAAGCGACAACAGCCCCGCTTCGAACCCTGCTGAAGCAGGCAGCACAGAAAACGCTTAGCCACTGCGGCTGGGAAAAGGACTGCGAGATCAGCCTGCTGCTCACCAACGATGGGGGCATTCAGGCGCTGAACCGGGATTACCGGGGAAAAGACAGCCCCACGGATGTGCTCAGCTTTGCCATGGAGGAAGGGGATCTGCTCTGCCAGGATCCCTCTCTGCCGGAGCTGCTGGGGGATATCGTCATCAATACGGATCGCTGCGCCCAGCAGGCAGAGGCCTACGGGCACTCCTACGAGCGGGAGCTGGTCTTTCTCTTCATCCACGGCCTGCTGCACCTGATGGGCTATGACCATGAGCTGGGCGAGGCCGAGGAGAAGGAGATGTTCGGCCTGCAGGATGTGATCATCGGGACGCTTTACCCGGAGGAGAAGAAGGCGTAAGTGCGGCCGTACGACCCTTCTTTTCCTGAAAGAAAAGAAGCAAGAAACTTTTACCGGGCTGCG
>JAUMYD010000084.1:0-4843 GCA_030528765.1 Bacillota bacterium | reverse complement strand
CCGCCTTTGATCTACGCCGCCGCCCAGATATTAAAGTTTTTTGTCCCACTTTTTTTCAAAAAAGTGGGGGTTTTGGAAAAAATAAATTCCTTCTTTTCTTGAAAGAAAAGAAGCAAAAGAACTTTACCGGGCTGCGCCGCCTTTGATCTACGCCGCCGCCCAGATATTAAAGTTTTTTGTCCCACTTTTTTCAAAAAAGTGGGGGTTTTAGAAAAAATAAATTCCTTCTTCTTTTCAAAGAAGAAGGGTTTTCAAAACGACATACGATCAACTTCCAATCAAGGAGGACAGGCAAACCATGAGCAAGAGCCATCAGCAGCGGAAGAAGCAGAGCAGCAAGGCAGAGCCGAAAGTATTCAAGAGCGGCTTCATCGCCATGCTGGGCCGACCCAACGCGGGCAAATCCACGCTGACCAACCGACTGGTGGGGGAAAAGGTGGCCATCGTATCCGATAAGCCCCAGACCACCCGGAACAGCATCCGCGGCGTCTACACGGACGAGGGCATGCAGGCGGTGTTCATCGATACCCCCGGCGTACACAAACCCAAATTCAAGCTGGGCGAGCGGATGATGGAGGCGGTCTCCGATTCCCTGGCCGGCTGTGATCTGGTGCTTTATCTGGTGGATGTGAGCGAGGAATTCGGCGCCGGGGAGCAGTATATCCTCTCCATGCTGAAGAAGCTGCAAACGCCGGTCTTTCTCATTCTGAACAAGATCGACCTGGTGGAAAAGGAAGCTCTGCTGCCCCTGATCGCCGCCTGGGCGGAGCGCTATGATTTCGCAGAGGTGGTGCCCCTTTCCGCGCTGCAGGGAGAAAACTCCGGGGAGCTGCTGCCGCTGATCCGCCAGTATCTGCCGGAGGGGCCGCAATATTACCCCGAGGACATGATCAGCGACCTGCCGGAGAACATGCTCATCGGGGAGCTGGTGCGGGAGCAGGCTCTGCTGCTCACCAATGACGAGGTCCCCCATTCCCTGGCGGTGAACGTGACCGAGCTGGAGGAGCGGGAAAATGGCACCCTCTATGTCTCCGCCAATATCTACGTGGAGCGGGAATCCCAGAAGGGCATCATCATCGGCAAGCACGGCGCCATGCTGAAGGAGATCGGCAGCCGCGCCCGGGCAGAGGTGGAGAAGATCTTCGCCTGCCCCGTTTACCTGGAGCTGCGCGTTCGTGCCAAGAAGGATTGGCGGAACAACGAAGGCCTGCTGGATAGCTGGGAGTATCAGGAGCTGTAGCCCTCCCCGCTGCCGCCTCAGCCGCGAGCCCCTGCCAGACGGCTCCAAACCGGAAAGCAAAATTTTCAGCTTCTACCCGCCCCGCAGTCTGCGGGGCTTTTCCTTTGCCGGACTGCCGGCAGAAAAGCATAAAAAAGCTCTCCCATCCAAACAATGGGAGAGCTTTTGCTTTAAAAGCCGTGTTCCTCTTCTGCCATATCGCCATCCATGAATTCCCGGGCAACGATACGTTTTTCTTCCCGCTGCTTTTCCACCATTCCGGAAAGAAGCTCCTTGAGCTGCCTGGGATTTTTAATGCTCTTAATATCCAGCTCCGGGCTGCTTTTATCCCCGGTGCAGAGATGGATGGTGCCCAAGCCCCAGATCCGCTGCCCAAAAGGCCGCTTCATCGTGATATCCATGATCCGGTACAGGCGCAGCTCCTCCTCGACCCGGTTGAAGAAGCCCGTATCCACCAGCAGCTTATCTTCTGTCAGGGAATAGCGGGTAAATGTCCAGGGAAGACCAAAGATGATCCGTTTCCGATCCTTCCAGAGCGTTTTCTCCATATGTGCGACCTCCTTTTTTCTCCGGCGCAATTTTCGGCACTGCCAAAATCCATAGCACAAAGATCCAGCTTGAATTTTCAGCCCGGCGAACCGGCCTATCCTTACTCAATACCACGCACAGCTGTATTTTCCTGCCTGTTTTCGTCTTTTTTCGACGGCAGCTGCCTAAAGCTTGTGCAGCAGCTTCTTATTATAAGCCGCCAGCTGCCGGAAGCCTGTGCAGCAGCTTCTTGTTATAAGCTATCAGCGGCCTAAAGCTTGTGCAGCAGCTTTCTATTATAATAAGTAGCCAGCCCAAAAGAGAGGATATCCGAGACAGGCAGGCTCAGCTGCACCCCCAGCAGACCAAAACAGGCGGGAAGGATCAGCAGGGCGGGCAGCAGGAAGATGCCCTGCCGGGCAGAGGCCAGCACGCTGGCGGGGACCGTCAGGCGGCAGGTCTGAAAAAGCATATTGTTCATGATCACCCAGCCGCTCAGGGGCAGGGTGATGCAGAGCAGCCGCAGCATCACTCTGCCGATGGGGATCACCTCCGGATCCCCTTCCCGGAAAAGCTGGATCAGCTCCTCTGCAAAAACAAAGCCAATGATCGCCGTGAAGAGCAGGCAGATGCTGCAGACCTTCACGCTGAACCAAAAGGCCTCCCGCACACGCTCCTTATTCCCCGCACCGTAATTAAAGCCGCAGACCGGCTGAAAGCCCTGGCCGAAGCCGATCACCGCGGAATTGGCAAAGGCATTCAGGCGCATCACCACAGCCGCCGCTGCGATGGCCCCATCGCCAAAGGGCTTTGCCGCCCAGTTCAGCACCACGATGGAGAGACTGGAAAGACCCTGCCGCACCAGGGAAGGCAGGCCGCCGTGAAAGATCTCCCCCATATAGCGGGGCAGATGCCGCAGCTTCCGGATATCCAGCGGCACGCAGTGGGAGAGGTGCAGCCCCAGCAGAAGCAGCAAAAAGCTGCAAAGCTGGCTGATGATGGTGGCCAGCGCCGCACCGGAGATGCCCATGCCCCAGTGGAAGATCAGCAGCGGATCCAGCAGCACATTCAGCAGCGCACCGCTGGTGATGCCCACCATGGCATAGATGGCATTCCCCTGAAAGCGCATCTGATTGTTCAGCACCAGTGCAGAGGTCATATAGGGCGCCCCCAGCAGAATGATGCGCAGATAATCCTTTGCATAGGGCAGAATGGTGGGGGTGGAGCCCAGCAGCCGGGCCAGGGGCTCCAGAAAGATCTGCCCCAGGATCAGCAGGAGAAAGCCGGCAGCCAGGGCCGAATAAAAGCCGCAGGAAGCCAGATCCCCCGCAGACTCCCCATCCTTTGCGCCCAGATGCCGGGAAATGGCATTCCCGGAGCCATGCCCGAAAAAAAAGCCCAGCGCCTGGATGACAGCCATCAGCGGGAAAACCACGCCCACCGCCGCTGTTGCGCTGTTACTGGCGATCTTCCCCACAAAGTAGGAATCCGCCAGATTGTAAAAGGTGGTCACCAGCATGCTGATGACAGTGGGAATAGCCAGGCGCGTCACCAGGCCGGGGATAGGCGCCTTTGTCATCATCTCCTGTTTTTTCTGTGGGTCCATATCCACATCTTCTTTCTGAAAAATTCCAACATGCATATTGATCGGCGAGCTGGCCTCCCTTCCGGAAAGCCCTCTTTTCTGCAACTGTTTCAATCTTCGCAATTCATCTGCTGATTCCTGCCGTTTCACCAAAAAAAGCGATGGCCCCGGACGGTACAGCCCGGAATCAGGAAAATTTCAGCCGGGCAGCGGCTGCGGGCCCGGGCCGGGGCTTGCATTCATTATCTATACAATGATATAATAAACTACTACGGGAGCAGCGAAAATTCGCTCTTCCGCTCCGAAAATCCAGAGGAAAAGCGCCGCAGGGCTTGCCTGCGGAGAGGAGTCATGTTATGGGATGCAGTAAAAAGCCTTCCTATGGCGGCCAGGCCGTGATCGAAGGGGTCATGATGTCCGGCCCCAAGGGAAAAGCCATTGCCGTCCGGAACGAGGATGGAAAAATCATCATTAAGCAGGAGCAAACGCAGCCCTGGACGAAGCGACATAAAATTCTCGGCCTGCCCCTGATCCGGGGTGCGGTCAGCTTTGCCTATTCCCTGGTCAGCGGGGTAAAGGATCTGACCTGGGCCGCAGCCCAGGCTGGGGAAACAGAGGAGGAGCAGCTCAGCACAAAGGATATGCTGGGCGCGATCCTTGGTGCGATGGTGCTGGCAGTGGGTCTTTTTGTGGCTCTGCCGGTCTTCGTGGGAACCTTCCTTCACCCCTATGTAGGGGATTTCGGCCGCAGTGCGGTGGAGGGTCTGCTGCGCATCATCCTTTTCCTGGGCTATATTCTGGCCATCAGTCGCCTGCCGGACATCCAGCGGCTCTTCGCCTACCACGGGGCAGAGCATAAAACCATCAATGCCTATGAGGCCGGGGAAAAGCTCAGCCCGGAAAATGTGCGGAAATACTCCCGCATCCATACCCGCTGCGGCACCAGCTTTTTGATTATGACCATGCTGGTCATGATCATCATTTTCACCTTTGTGGGGCAGGGCAGCACCATCAGCCGCATCCTCACAAAGCTGCTGCTCATGCCGGTGGTGGCTGGGCTTTCTTATGAGCTTTTCAAGCTCCCGCTGAAATATCCCAATAATTTCATCGTGCGGATGCTGGTGGCGCCGGGCCTGGCCACCCAGCACCTGACCACCAAGGAGCCCAGCGACGAGATGCTGGAGGTTGCCATTGCCGCCCTGACCCATGTTCCCTACTGGAACCGGGAGGACGAGGCGGAAGCTGCGGAAAGCGCAGAACAGAAGGAACGGCTCTATCTGGATCCCGATCTGGAAGAGATGCTCTCTCAGATGCCGGTGGACGGCCCCACTGTGGTGCTGCTGCGCCCGGAGAAAAAGCAGCAGCAGGCCCAGCCGGAGGAGGCCCAGCCGGAAACAAAGCAGTCTGAAGAAAAGGCCGCGGAAGAGGCCGCAAGGGAGATCGCTGCTGCGAAGGCTGACGCCGTGCAGCAGGATCTGTGCTCCATCCCC
>JAUMYD010000083.1:3557-7760 GCA_030528765.1 Bacillota bacterium | reverse complement strand
TGCTTTTCTTTGAAAAGCAGCCTTCCTGCCGACTATTCATCGGTAAATTCTTCTTCGTTCAGGTCATCCCCGTTTTTCTGACGCAGCTTACTCACCAGCCGCCCGGCCAGGGTCTCCAGCTCATCCATTTCCAGCAGCCAGGCCACCACGAAGAAAACGGAAACACCAACACCCACACCCAGAACGACCTGCAGCAGCTGGGAGAGCTTACTGTTCACACCCAGCAGGGTATCACTGGCGGCGATGATCCCCCAAACCACGATACCCATGAGCAGGCAGGCAAAGACCGTTTTCGAAACGCAGGTAAGAATGCTCCGCAGGCCCATGGGGCCGATCTTCCGCCGCAGCACAAAAAGGGTGGCCAGGCACTGTACCAGGCCGGCCAGGGAATAGGCCAGCGCCAGGCCGCAATGGCCCATGGGCCCCACCAGCAGCAGGGAAAAGATGATATTCACCGCGATGCAGGCCACGCTGACCAGGATGGGCGTTTTCGTATCCTGCATGGCGTAAAAGCCGCGGATGAAAACCGTCACTGTGCCATAGAAAACCAGGCCCAGGCAGTAATAGAACAGGGCATCACCGGCCGCCGTCGTATCCGCAGGGGTGAACTGCCCGGAAAATTCATAAAGCAGACGAATGATGGGTTCCCGCAGCAGCACCAGCCCCACAGAGGAGGGCAGCAGCACGAAGAGGATGTTTCGCACCCCCATGGAAATGCTCCCCTTCATCTCCTCGATCTGCCCCTGGGCAGCCTGTGCGCTCATACTGGGGAAGATGGCTGTGGCGATGGAGACCGCAAACACACCCAGCGGCAGCTGCATAAAGCGGTTTGCCGTCAGCAGCAGGGTATAGATACCATCCTCCAGGCCGGTGGCCAGCTTCTGGGTAACGAAGATATTCAGCTTGGTCACGGAAAGGCCGATCACCACCGGCAGCAGCAGCTTCACCATCTTCCGCATGCCCTGGTTATGCCGATCCAGGCTGAAGCAGAAGCGGAAGCCCACCTTTTTCAGCATGGGGAGCTGCACCACCAGGGTGAAGAAGGCACCAACCACCACGCCCACGCTGAAGCTGGCAATGCCATAGCCGGGCCAGATCGCTTCAATGGGCCCCACCAGCAGCACACCGCAGAACAGGATCACGATATTATAGAGCAGGGAGCCGACGGCAGGCCAGAAGAAATGCTTATAGCTCTGCAGCAGGCCCGTGGCAATGGCAGAGATGGCCATAAAGAAGGCCTGCACCAGGGTGATCCTAGTCAGCGCGATGGGCAGCGGCATTTCCTCTGCCCCAAAATCCGTGATCAGCCGCAGCAGGGGCTCTGTAAAAATACAGGAAAGCAGCAGCAGGATCGTGAGGATCAGCATGAACCAGCTGGAAAAAACAGAGTTGGCCTTCCAGCCCTCTTCTACCTGATCATTATTGATATAGGAGGAGAAAACCGGGATCAGCGCAGAGCCAATGGCCCCGCCGATCAGCACCTGATACAAGGTATCCGGGATCAGAAAAGCAGCGTTCCAGGCATCCGTGGCAAAATCAGCCCCGAAGATATTCACCATCACCACATCCCGGGCATAGCCCAGCACGCGGGAAAGCACCTGCACGACCATAAGCAGCCCGGCCGCCCGGATCACCAATCCCTGTTCTTTAGTCTCCATGGCATTCACTCCATTATTGCTTTTTTCTAAGGATCAGCACTAGAATTATATTATACCATATTCCGAAGCAAAAGCCACTGCCTTTTCATGCGGAATCTGTTCTTTTTCTGAAAACTGTCTTTTTCAACAGCCGGCCCCGGCCGGCGCCCAAAAAAAAGGCACAGCAGCCTTTGCGCTGCTGTGCCCCTGTTCTCTTTTCAGGCCCCTGCTGCCTTCCGCTGCTTAGAAAAGCGCGGCCTGCTCCTCCTGGGGGAAAAGCACAGCTGCCGCATTGCTGCAGCCCAGCCGATCCGCACCTGCGGAAAGGAAGGCTTCCATTTCTTCCTTGCTGCGGATGCCGCCCGCAGCCTTGATCTTCACAGAAGAATCCAGATGCTTCTGGAAAAGGGCCACATCGCTGAGCTGTGCGCCTGCACTACCGAAGCCGGTAGAGGTTTTGATATAATCCATGCCTGCTGCGGAGACGATGCGGCAAAGCTCTGCCTTATCCCGATCATCCAGGAAGCAGGTCTCAATGATGGCCTTCACCACAGCCCGGCCGGCAGCTTCCCGAATGACCTGCAGCTCTGCCAGGACACGATGAAAGGCCCGGTTGCTCACATCCCCCAGGTTGATCACCACATCCAGCTCATTTGCCCCATCCCGCACCGCTTCGCTGGCAGCGAAGCATTTCACGGCAGGAGTGGTGTAGCCCAGAGGAAAGCCCACCACTGTGCTGATGCAAAGCTGCGGATACTCCCGCCGCAGCCGTTCCACATAGGAGGGGGGCACGCAGACGCTGGCAGCTCCGTATTTCCGGGCTTCCTCTGCCAGCTTTTGGATCTGCCGCCAGGACACATCTGCTTTCAGCAGGGTATGGTCTATGTGGGAAAATATCTCTTTGGATTCCATGGGACTACCTCCTTGCCGGCGCAGCTGGCCGCTGTTTAGTCGTTTGCGTAGTTATCAAAATAGCCCTGAATGAAGATGATGGGCGTTCCCTTATCCCCAGAGCCGGAGGTCAGGTCACAGAGGGAGCCGATCAGATCCGTCAGGCGGCGGGGCGTGGTGCCCTGGGTGGCCATTTGCCCCACCAGATTGGCTTCCTTGCTTTCGATGGCCCCGCGGATGGCATCCCGCAGTGCATCCCCCTTCAGCCCGGCGAAATCATTGTCTGCCAGATACTTCAGCTTCAGCTCATTGGGCTGGCCCTCCAGCCCTTCCGTATAGCCGGGGGAGACAACCGGGTCAGCCAGCTCCCAGATCTTCCCGACAGGATCCTTAAAGGCACCGTCCCCATAGACCATGGCCTGGATCCTGCAGCCCGTTTCCTCCAGGACCATCTGCTGGATGCGGGCGGAAAGCGCCATACAATCCCGGGGGAAGAGCTTCAGTGTGGTCTCTGTGGCCTTATTGGAGCCCAGCAGGCCGTAATCCTTATTATAGCCGCTGTTCCCACGGGGGCTGGTCATGATCTCATCCAGGCCGTAAACGCTCTTCGCACCGGCTGCCAGCAGCAGGCGCTTGCTGCGGAAGCGGCTGTGGATATCCGCGCAGAGCACATGGGGTGTATAGTCCAGGATGCGGCGGACATCATTTGCGAAGATGATCTCAATTTCCGCACCGGCTTTTTCAGCGATCTCCCGGTAATAGGCCACATAATCCACAGCAGTGAAGGTATGCATCTTCGTGCCGAAAAGCTCTCTGTACCTGCTTTCCGTCAGCAGATCCGTATAGGGGTTCAGGCCGGCGGCATCCATCTCATCCAGGGAGAAGAGGTGGTTCCCCACCTCATCGCTGGGGTAGCTCAGCATCAGGCAGACCTTTTTCAGGCCGCTGCAAATGCCGGAAAAGGCAATGGCGAAGCGATTCCGGCTCAGAATGGGAAAGCAGACCCCGGCCTCACCCTGGGGGAATTTCTCCCGCACATCGGCGGCGATATCCTCCACCGAAACATAGTTTGCCTGGGCGCGGGCCACGATGGATTCGGTAACAGCCAGGATATCATTTTCCCGGATGCTGATATTATTTTCTTTGCAGGCAGTGAGCAGGCAATCCACCGCGATGGCCGCGATATCATCGCCCTCCCGGATGATGGGGGCGCGCAGCCCTCTTGCCGTGGTGCCGATCATTCTGGACATAGTGCATCCTTCCTTTCCAGGGGAAATTATACCTCAGCCTCAGGGGCTGTTGCATTTCAAAGGCTTTAACAGTATTCTATTCTCCCTTCCCACGGGATTTCCTGCCTTTCCTTTCTGTCCTCCTGCCGATAAGTTTTACTTCCGGAGCAGGGGAGGCGGGCCGCCCTTCCGCACCGCTATCCGAAAAGGTGCAGCAGCCCGCCGCAGGCCTCTTCCTCCGGCTTTCCCCGGGGAACAAAGCGCAGAGCAGCGCTGTTGATGCAGTGCCGCAGGCCGCCGGGGGGCTTCCGCTGCCCGGCGCAGCCGCGCACTGCCGAGCCGGCAAGGAGCAGGGGGAGAAACCGGAGAAGCAGCCTTTTCGTTTTTTCATGCACAGCCTCCTTTCTGCCTTCCCCCGCAAGAAAAGCAGAAAGCCACGGCAGGAA
>JAUMYD010000083.1:0-3547 GCA_030528765.1 Bacillota bacterium | reverse complement strand
GCTTTTGCTGGACAAAAAACGAGCAGCTGCTTATTTGTAGCTTTCGCAGTTGACGGAGAAATAGGCCTTCGGATGGGCGCAGACGGGGCAGACAGCCGGTGCCTCGGTGCCCAGATGCAGATGACCGCAGTTCCCGCAGACCCAAACCTGCTCATCGGGGCGGACGAAAACAGTGCCGTCCTTCACGCGGGCAAGCAGATCACGATAGCGTTCTTCATGATGCTTTTCAACGGCAGCAACGCCTTCCATCAGCTCAGCGATATGGGTAAAGCCTTCCTCGCGGGCGACTTCAGCGAATTTGGCGTACATATCGGTCCACTCATAATTTTCGCCTTCAGCAGCATCCAGCAGATTCTCCGCAGTGCCGGGAACGCCGTCATGCAGCTGTTTGAACCAAAGCTTGGCGTGTTCTTTTTCATTATTGGCAGTTTCAGTGAAAATCGCTGCGATCTGCTCATAGCCTTCCTTCTTCGCCTGGGAGGCATAGTACGTGTATTTGTTGCGGGCCATAGATTCCCCTGCAAATGCAGCCATCAGGTTCGCCTCTGTTTTACTTCCTTTCAGTTCCATTGTGAATACTCCTCTCTTTATTATTTATATATTTACTGCGGGATAAAAAATAAACTATGCTGTTTTCCGTAAAATATTCTAAAAAATCTTCTTTCTGAGAATAAGATAGCAGATTTTCTCTCTCTTGTCAATATTATCAAGAATTATTCTTAATAATATTTTATCTGCCGCAGGAAGCTCCGGGCCTTTGGCGCGTATTCCAGATGGTAATCCAGATAGGCTGCCAGAGCCCCCTCCAGCTCCTGATTCTGCCGGGGGCTGATCCGCAGGCTGGGGATGCGGGAAAAGGCCAGCGTAAGCAGGCTTTCCGCACTGCGAAGGGCCCCGGGGGAAAGCAGGGAAAAATGCAGCTCTGCCTCCGGGCTTCCGCCCTGGCAAGCCGCACAGAGCAGCTGGCCGCGGCTGGGGGAAAGCAAAAAATCCCGCTGCGGCTCTGCCAGCCCGCTGCAGAGCGGCGCAGCACAGGCACCGCAGGCACCGCAGGCATCCAGCGACGGCAGCAGACCCTGCTCTGCCAGAAGGCGCAGCTCAAAAAAGCGGGCGCTTCGTTCCGGCTGGCGATCCAGGCGCAGCAGGGTCCAGGCAGCCAGCAGCAGGCCGTAAAGCCCCGGCGCCGACTGCTCCGGCTGGGCCACGGAAAGCGTCAGCTCCGCGAAATACGCCGCGTAGCTGAGCCGTTCCAGCCCTGCGTCCAGTGGAAGAAAGGATTCCAGCAGCAGCCCCTCCCGCACGAAGGAGAGGCCACCCTTTGCCGGGGAAAGCAGCAGGGATACCCGGCTGTAGGGCTGGGCGATGGGCCGCAGGCTGCTGCTGGGCTTTTCTGCTGCGCGGGCAATGGCCTTTTCCACGCCCTTCTCCGCAGAAAGCAGCGTCAGCAGGCGATCCTGCTCCCGGTAAGGCCGGCTTTTCAGCACCAGCAGCTCCCGGCTTTGATCCCGGATATCCACAGAGCCCATTTCCACCGCCCTCCTTGCTGCTCCTTTTTCTCTATTTTAACGCATTTCCCCCAAAAAGACAAAGGCTTTCCAGGAAAAAATTTTTCAGGAAAGAATGTAAAAATAATCTGCTCTTAGCCAAGGCGCTTCTGGGCCTATTACTGGGTCTATTATATAAAAAAGGGCTTTTCCTGCTGCTCTTCCGCACCCCGCCGAAGCAGGGGCGCAAAAAAGGGCACGGCAGCGCCTAGCTCTGCCGTGCCCTTTTTCTATTTCCAGTGAGCCCCCTCCCGGGGCAAGGGGCTTTCCCGCAGCGGGAAGGAGGGCTGCAGCACTCCCCCCAGCTGCTTTTGCTCTTACTGATCCTCAGGGATGATATTTTCGCAGAAACGGTGCAGGTAAGCAGCGATCTCGGCGCGGCTTGCCCGTTCCGTCATGAAGCTGAGGTCAACAGCGATGCCGCTGAGCAGACCCTTCATGGATGCCCAGTTTACATCGTTTTCAGCCCAGACGCTGCACTGATGCTGGGCCACCATGCCCACTGCCAGGCCCTCGTCCCAGCCCTTATATGCGGCATAGCGATGAAGGATCGCCATGACCTGCTCCCGGGTGATCTGCTCGGTGGGGCCGAAATAGCCGTTGCCGTAGCCTTTCACGATGCCCTTGGCAGCAGCCCAGCTGATCGCCTCACTGTACCAAAGACCCTTGGAAACATCGGTGAAGGAGGGGGCCGTGTGCAGAACAGGGGAGCCTTCCATCCGCCAAAGCACGGTGACGAGCATTGCGCGGTCCGTCATGGCAGCAGGTGCAAAGAGCTGATTCCCCACGCCGTTCATCAGCTGCGCTTCCGTCACATAGGCCACATCATCATAATACCAATCGCCCTTGCTGATATCGCTGTAGGGATTCTTCCATTCTGCAGGCTTGAATATGGCATAGATGCTGTGATTTTTCCGTACATTTTTGAATCTGTATTCTTCGATCGCACCCAGATCCTTACCATCCACGATCACGGATTCGATCACATAGCCTTCCTCCCCCGTGATACTGAAGCTCTTGTTTCTGCCCGCACTGACCTTGCTGACACCGGCAGGGCTGATGCTGCCGCCTTCAGTGGCCTTGGCCGTGATCCTGTATTTGCGGACAACAGGGTGTTCCTCTCCGCCGGGGAAGACATAAGCGCAGGTATCGCACTTATTACCCCGGTTTTCATCCACGTGCAGGGCAGAATTTGCCTTTTCACCGCAGCTGCAGGCATGCCAGTGCTTGTCAGCATCCTTGTTCCATTCGCCGTCTGCATCCACATGATCACCTGTGGCCGGGAGCTCCGTGCCGCTCTGGATCATGGTCTCGCAGTCCAGGCACCAGGTATCACCGGTATAACCGGCTTCCCCGCAGCTTGCTTCCTTGGAAGGCGTCTCTGTCATCGTGTGGACATGGACAAAGCTGAAGCTGCCATCCGAAGCGGCCTCCGGCGTGGTGACCAGGCTATCCTCCACGCTGCTATCCTTATGACGATAATAATACTCCTCGCCGCCGCTGCCATAGCTGACGGAGACCACAGCCGTGGCTCTCATCATTTCCGCCTCAGCAGCGGTAGCCAGACGCATGCAGCCTTCCGGCAGTGCATCCCAGCTGACCCCTTCTTTCAGGCCCAGCAGCACAGACATCAGGCTGGTGCTTTCCCCAAAGGCGACCGGGGATGTGCCCAGCCAGTAGGGATTCAGGGAGATCAGGCCCACATCGCCATTCTTGTAAAAGACCGTATCCCCCTGCATTCTGTTTTTCGCAGAGGCCCGGTAGGCGGTGTAGGCATAGGTACCGCTGACATCCGCGCAGCTTTCGCCTTCAACGAAAACAATTTCCGTTTCATTATAGACCTCCCCATCCTCTGCATAGAGGAGATCAAAGAGACGCAGGTCCACGGCGATGATCGCCGTTTGGATCCCTTCTACAGTATTGCTGCCGGTTTTCAGCATGAAATCCACCTGCATGCTGTCCTTCCCCAGATACTGCACCTCGCTGTTTCTGCTGTAGAGCAG
>JAUMYD010000218.1 GCA_030528765.1 Bacillota bacterium | reverse complement strand
CACACGGGGATCGTATCGATATGATAACGCATAAAGGCCTCCTTGAGCCGTTGATTGATTTATGGTAACATAAAAGCGTGCCCGGGGGCAACCGGGCATAAAAACTTTTCGCTGTTCATAGCCTCCATTGATCCTTGAAACGGGGTGAAATGGATGGGCAGAAGAACAGAAGCCGAAAAGAAGATCTATCAGACCGGCACTTCCGGTTGGCGGATCCTCACCTGGGGCATGCTCTTTGTCAGCGCGATGCTGATCTTTTCCGGCGTGATCGGTCATATGGATCCACCCTATGATCTGACGGTGATCCCCTCCCTGACCCCTCAGCCTACGGCCGTATCAAGTCATTTTGACGAGACCCCCGACAGCCGTCAGATCACCGTGGGGCTGAAGGGCTGGCATGGGATCCAGCTGGGCATTTTCACCTCCCTGGAGGCGGCCCAAAGCCAAGCGGAGAGCTTTCGCGCAAGGGGCGCAGCCGGATTCCTCTGGCAGGATGGACAGCGCTGGCGGGTGCTGGCTGCTGTTTATGAGGATAAACAGGATGCGGATGCGGTCAGAGAGCAGCTTCGGGATACCCAGCAGATCGACAGCTATATCTTTTCAAACGAACCCAGGGAAGCCACCCTGGCCCTGACAGGATTAAAGGGGCAATTGGATCTGGTAGAGGCGTGCTTTCAGTGCATCGGCGGGATGCCCTGGGAGATCCAGAAAATGAGCCTGCGCCTGGACAGACAGGAAACCGACGCTCGGGAGATCGCACAAGTGCTGGAAGGGCTGGAAAACCGGCTGAATGAACTTTTGCTGTTGCTGAAGGAGCGCTTTATCAACCCGGGTCACAGTATGATCCTTCAGATGACGTCGCTGCTGGAAAAATGGCGCCAAAGCGTTCATGAACTGGCGGCGGGGCAGGAGAGCCTGGCGCTGCTGGCAGGAAAAATCAAATATGTTGGGATCGAAATGATGCATTCGGGGCAGGAATTCTTTGAGTTTCTGCTGAAATAGAGTTACAAAGGAAGGGGATATTTATGACGATTCAGGACCTTGTGGACTACCTTGACGCTGCCGTTCTCTGTGGAGAAGACATGCTTGCCCAGCCGGTCCATAGCGCCTGCGGCTCCGATCTGATGAGCGACGTGCTGGCTTTTGTGAAGGACCGCACGGTGCTGATCACGGGTCTGACCAATACCCATGTGATCCGCACGGCGGAAATGCTGGATATCGGCTGCATCGTGTTTTCCAGAGGGAAAAAGCCCGGCGAGGATATGCTTGAAATGGCCCGGGAACAGGGCATCTGCATGCTGAGCACCAAGCATACAACTTACGTGACCTGCGGCATCCTTTATAAAAAAGGCCTGCCCGGCACTGACCGCATCGTCTGACAGGCGGTGGACCGTACAAAGGAGCTTATTATGTCTCAAGTATTGATCCGTGAAGTGTTTCCCATCGAGGCCGGCGACTATGTGAAGGCGGGCGAGGTTTCTGCGGCGATCAAACGCAAGCTCAAGCAATTGGGGGTGGACAGCGGCGTACTGCGCCGCATCGCGGTGGCCTCCTACGAGGTGGAATTGAATCTGGTGATCCACTCCATGGGCGGCAAGATCACCCTGGAGATGAGCCCCCAGATGATCAAGCTTCTTTCCGAAGATGTGGGCCCCGGCATTCCCGATCTGGACCGGGCGATGACGGAAGGATACTCCACGGCCAACGAAGAAGCCCGGAGCCTGGGCTTTGGCGCAGGAATGGGCCTGCCCAACATGAAGCGCAATGCCGACGCATTTGAGATCAAAAGCCAGGTAGGCATCGGCACAAGCATTGATATGGGATTTGCGATCTGAGTAACATCCGGAGGAAGCCTT
>JAUMYD010000005.1 GCA_030528765.1 Bacillota bacterium | reverse complement strand
ATTTGATCCCCGCAGCTTCTGTATATTGCTTTATGGCTGCATAGAGGGATCCTGCAAAGATCCTGTTCCCCTCCTCCGTAAAATGCAGGCCATCAAAGGCCAGTGGGATCTGCCATTCGGCCGAATCCGCAAAGGGGATACCCAATTTCTCTGCCAGCCCCCGATAAGCGGGCCCCAGCTGCCGGGAGGCCGCCAGCAGCTCCGGCTCCCGCAGCCATTCCCCCGGGCAGAAAGGAGGCGGAGCCAGCAGAAAAAGCCTTTCCCAGGGAAGCGGCAGTGAACACAGGAATTGCTCCATGCGTACCAGCACCAGCCCGGGTGGGCAAAGCAGCAAAAGATCATTGCTGCCCAGCATCACAAGGAACAGATCCGGCTGCCGGGCAGGGAGCTTCGGTGGTCTTTCAGGGATCGTCCTGCCATTTTCGCCCCAGTTTTCCAGCTCCCAGCCGCTGTCCCCGGCCAGAATATCCACCCAGCGGCTTTCCGGTGGATAAAGCCCGGAGGAAAAGGAGCGGGGATCATAGCCATAGGTATTGGAATCTCCGTAGCAAATAATCCTCATCTGAAGCTCCCGGCGCTACCCGGGCCCCTCCTTCCCACTTATCTCCGGCTCCGGCAGGCAGAGGGCCCATTTCCCAGAGGCACTTTTCATCAGGCTCGGGAAAATCCGGAAGCATACAGGAATAATTTAACATAAAGCCGGTTTCTTATCAAGATAACTCTCTTTTTCTTCGCCTTTCCTGCGGGAAGAAAACGCAGTCCCTCCGGCAGGGGAGCATCAGTGCATGGGGCAGCCCATATCCCCGTTTGCACCCCGGCGCTCAGCCCGCACCAGAATCAGCTCCGCAGCAATGCTGATGGCGATCTCCGCCGGGGTCTGGGCCTTGATAGGAAGGCCGATGGGCGTATGCACCCCATCCAGCTGTTCCTGCGTAAAGCCCTGCTCCAGAAGGATTTTATTCAGCGCGGCGATCTTCGCTTTTGAACCGATCACACCCAGGTAGGCGTGGGGGCGGGATAGGATCTGGGCCTGGATCACCCCGTCATGCTTGTGCCCATTGGTCATGATCACCACATAATCCTCTGCAGTGATCTGCAGGCTTGCATCCACCCGCTCGTATTCGCCCAGGAGCACCTTCTCCGCTGTGGGAAACAGGCTTTTTTGGGCATAGTCGGCCCGGTTTTCAAAAATCACGCTCCGGAAGCCCAGAGGCTGCAGCACCGGTGCCAATTTCTGGGCAACATGGCCGCCGCCGAAGATCAGCACCCGTTCCCCCAGAGGCAGGGGCTCAGCAAAGCAGTCCCCGATCAGCAGGGCGGAATCCCCCCGAAGCTGCTGCAAAAGCGCCGGCTCCGGCAGGAAGCCGCCCCAGCTCCTTTCCTCCGTATAAAGGCAGGGCAGGATATTTTCTTCCGTCAGGCGATCCAGCAGCCAGCCGGGCTTATGCTGTTCCAGGCGATCCAAAAAGGCCCGAGACAGCTCCAGCCAGCCCCCATCCCCGGCCGGGATGCAGCGAAAAAGTATCTTCACATCCCCGCCGCAAACCATGCCTATATCTTCTCTACTGTTTGTGTGCAGAAGAAAATCATGCAGACCGGAGCGGCCTTCCTGCAGGAGCTCCAGCGCCTTCTTCTCCGCGTGCAGCTCCACTGCACCGCCGCCCACAGTGCCGCTGATCCGACCGCAGGGGCCCACCAGCATTCGGGCACCGATGCCCCGGGGAGCAGAACCACGATCTGCCACAATGGAAACCAGCATCCGGGCTTCCCCCTGCTCCAATGCGCGCAGAATCTGCTGAAACATCTCTTTCATGCAAGTTCCTCCTTTTTACGGTGCTGCTGAATTCTGTGCAAAAAGAACAGAGCAGCTCAAAAGTTATATTTCGGGTGATCAGTATATTTCTTCGGGAGCACATGAACATAGCAGCCCATCTCCCGAACAAGCCGGGAAGGCTCCACTTATTCTTCACCCAGAATAATCATACCGGAATAATTATATAAAAAAAGGCCGCTGCCCACAACTCAGTTTCTCTCATTTATTTGCCCGAATGTGGCCCTTTGCAGCTGGCACGCAGCACCAGGCGGCAAGGGAATTCCATGCGTACATGCTCCCTGTGCCCGCCCCGGATCCGATCCAGCAGCAGCTTTACTGCAGCCCGGCCCATTTCCTCCTTGGGAATATGCACGCTGCTCAGAGCCGGTGTCACCCTCTCCGCTGCCGCGATGTTATCAATGCCGATCACATCCACATCCGCCCGGCCCGCTTCCGCCAGGGCTTCCAACGCACCCAAAGCCGTGGCATCATTAGCGCAGAGCGCGGCCGTGAATCCACCCTGCTCCAACAGCCGCGCCATGGCTGCACGCCCACTGGATCCGGTTTGATCCGTATCCTGCACCAGATGCTGATCCAGCGGCAGGGAATGATGGCGCAAAGCCTCATAATAGCCAATAAAACGCTCTTCATAAGAGCAACCGCCGATATAGGCAATGCGCCGGTGCCCCAGAGAAAGCAGATGCTCCATGGCCAGCAGGGCTGCCTGCTGACCGGAGCAGATGATCTCATCGATGCGGAAATCCGTGCTGTTCCGGCCTATGCCCACGATGTTTTCCGTATGCCGGCACAGGCTCTTCAGGGCTTCACTGGGGCAGCGGCCCAGCAGAAGATAGCCATCTGCCTCCGGCGGCCCCTGCTGCTGCAGCTCTGCGCTGCTGATCACCCCATGCAGCAGCGCGCCGCTGGCAAAAAGCTCCTCCTCCACACTGCGGAAAAGCTGTGCGAAGAAAGGATCTGCCTCCGGCGTGGCAAAACGAGCCGCCACCACCACCAGCTGCAGACTTCTCGGCGCGGCAGCCCCCCCCTTTCGCAGCTGGCGGGCAGCAGGATTGGGCCTGTATTCCAGGCTGTTTGCCGCAGCCCAAATGCGGCGGCGCAGCTCCTCTGAGGCACAGTTGCTGCTGCTGTTGTTCAGCACCCGGGAGACCGTGGAGGGAGAGACCCCGACCAGGCGGGCGATTTCTTTTAAGCTCATAGGCATTCCCCTTTCTGAAAGAGCAGCGTAAAATAACGGCAGGAGCAAAGGAGAGCATAGCCCCCTTTCCTGTTTGGCCTTCTCTTCCGGATAGAACAATCGTTTGCGTAAATTTGCCTTGTAAGGCGGGAAAAATACCGCTATAATTTAGAAGAGTTGCTCATGCGTCCTGCATACCCTTTATTATATCATAGCAGCTACCAGATGCAAGAAGTCAATGTAACGGGAGGTTCCGATGAAACGGATTTACACAATCGTTTGTCTTTTGCTTTTCTCTCTTTTGCTCTTCAGCGGCTGCGGCTCTACGGAAAGCGGGGAGGAAGAACTGCGGATCGCCTATTTTCCTAATATCACCCACTGCCAGGCCCTGGTTATGAAGGAGCAGGGCACACTGGAGGCAGAGCTTGGCGAAGACTGCAGCCTCAGCTGGACGGCCTTCAATGCAGGCCCTGCTGAGGTGGAAGCCATGTTCGCCGGGGAGATCGACCTGGGCTTCATCGGTCCGGTGCCGGCCATCTCCGCCAATGTAAGATCCCAGGGGGATTTTGTGATCATCGCCGGGGCTTGCAACGGCGGCGCAGCACTGGTCATCCGCAATGAGGTGGATTTCAGCTCTGTGTCGGATCTTTCCGGGAAAGTGGTGGCCATTCCCCAGCTGGGAAATACCCAGCATCTTTCTTTGCTGAATCTGCTCGCAGAGAATGGCCTCTCCCCCGTGAGCGAGGGCGGGGACGTGGAAGTAGTCGCTGCCAGCAATGCAGATATCCTGAACATGATGGATCAGGGCAATATCGATGCGGCTCTGGTGCCGGAGCCCTGGGCCAGCAGCATTCTGGCCCAGACTGATTCCCGTCTGGCCCTGGAATATGACAAAATATGGATGGATGGGGATTATTCCACTGCAGCGGTGATCGTCAGCAAAGATTTTCTGGAAGAAAGCCCGGAGATCGTTTCCCGCTTTCTGAAGGTGCATGAGGCCACGACGCAATTTATTCAGGAGAATACAGATGCTGCAGCGGAGATGGCCAACCGGCAGATCGAAGCAGAGACCGGCAAGCTGATCGAAGAAAGCATCCTGCAGTCTGCTTTTGAACGCCTGCGCATTACGGATGAGATACCCGAGGAATCTTTGGAAGCCTTTGCCCAGCTCAGCTATGATGAGGGCTTCATCACTGCCCTGCCGGGTGAAGGGCTTTGCCACGAAGATGTATTGGAAGCGCTGGAATAGGAGAAAGCCATGCTGGAATTACGGAACCTCTGCATGCATTTTGAGAACGCAAAGCATGCCACACTGAAAAACATAAATCTGCAGATCCAGGAAGGCTCCTTCACCTGCATCGTAGGGGCCTCCGGCTGCGGCAAATCCACCCTGCTGAACCTGATCGCCGGTCTGACCCTGCCCAGCTCCGGCTCGATCCTCCTGGATGGGCAGCCCATCAGCGGCCCGGGCCGGGATCGGGTGATGATGTTCCAGGAATCCGCCCTTTTCCCTTGGCTGACGGTGCTGGAAAACGTCTGCTTCGGCATGGACATCAACGGCATGCCCAAAGCAAAGCAACTGGAGATTGCAGAGCATTACCTGAGCATGGTGCATCTTTCCCGCTTCAAGGATTACCGGGTGCATGAGCTTTCCGGCGGCATGAAGCAGCGGGCCGCCCTGGCCCGGGCGCTCTGCATGGACAGCAAGATCCTGCTGATGGACGAGCCCTTTTCCGCACTGGATAAGCAGACCACCAATCTGCTCCGGGAGGAGCTGGCGCAGATCTGGCAGCAGACGAAGAAAACCATCATCCTCATCACCCACAGCGTGGAGGAGGCCGTCTTTTTTGCGGATCGGGTGCTCTTCCTTTCGGAGGAGACAGCCAATATCGCCGGGGAATATGTGATCGATCTGCCCCGGCCCCGGCACATCGAATCTCCGGAATTCATCCGCTATCGGCAGGATATTTTGCATCAGGTACGAAATGAGGTGGAGAAAATTGAACATGCTGAAGAAATGGCAGGCTAAGCCGAAGAAGAAAAGCTCCGCTCCCTGGTGGGGATACCTGCTCTTTTATGCTCTGCTGATCGGCCTCTGGCAGCTCCTCTATATGCTGGGTGTCTCCCTGGAATGGTGGAAGCCCTATGCCTTCCCCAACCCGGCGGGTGTCTGGCAATCCCTGCTCTCTCTCAGCCGGGATTGGAACCTGCTGCGGGCTATCCTTTACAGCCTGAGCCGGGCGGCGCTGGGCTTCCTGCTGGCCTGCCTGATCGGCTTTGTTCTAGGCTTGCTGCTGCTGAAGCTGCCCCTTTTCTCCCGCTATTTGAAGCCCCTCATCATGGGGGTGCAGACCCTGCCCAGCATCTGCTGGGTGCCCTTTGCCATCCTCTGGTTTGGCCTGAACCAGCAGGCCATCCTCTTCGTGGTGGTGATGGGCTCTGCTTTCGGCATCGCATTGGCGGTGGAAAGCGGCATGCGGAACATTGACCCCATCTATGTGAAGGCCGCCCGCACCATGGGCGCCACCGGGGCAAAGCTGATCTTCCGGGTGATCTTCCCTGCGGCGCTGCCCAATCTCCTGAGCGGCCTGCGGCAGGGCTGGTCCTTTGGCTGGCGCGCTTTGATGTCTGGTGAGGTCATGTCCTCTGCCATCGGCCTGGGGCACAGCCTGATGATGGGCCGGGATCTGGCGGATATCAACCAGGTGATGCTGGTGATGATCGTCATCATCCTGGTGGGCGTGGCCATCGATAAGGGGGTATTCTCCAGCATCGAGGAGCGCGTGCTGCGCCAGCGGGGCCTGGCCTGAGAAAGAACGGGCTTTATCAGAAGGGAATTTCACATATTTGCAGATAAAAATGCCGTGTATCGTTGGGTGATACACGGCATTTATCTGTTTAACCCATACACAGCCCCATCCATCAGAACCCACCACATATGGGGTTCCGGGCGGCGTGCGATCAATGTCGCTCCACGGAGAGCCAAAAGCAGAGATTAAATCAGCCCCTTTGCCCTTTTGATTAAGAGATAGATATAGCGTCCAAAGCCCAAAGCAGCACAAAAGAGACCGCAAGCACAGGAAACGATGACATAAAGTGCAAATAATAGCGCTCTTGTAAAAAGATCTCTTGAAAAAATCACTCCGATTGTTGTGATTCCAAAAAGCGCCTTAGCTGCTGCCCAGCCCCACACAAACATCATGATTAACGTGAAGATAGCACCCTCCATGAAAAGAAGGTCCACTGCGACGCTGATAATTGAGATAATCACACGAACTTGCAAATAATGGAGTTGCTCTATGTCTGTTGCGCCAAATAATCGTTCAAACATTTCAATAGTCTCCTTTCATCTCTAAACGTTGGTTCAAGTTGGATTTTATTTCATTCATATCAGCGTCCTCCCAAAAATTGATAAAATAAAAAATGCGGCTACCGAAGCAGCCGCACAAAAAACGCAAACTCCGATAGTCGCCAAACCAACTCTGTGGAAAGGAATCCCTCGTACCTACAGAAACGGAATTTGCATTTTTATCAAATTCACATTGTAGGCACAAAAAGGGTATACTATTCCCCTGAGAGAAATTGCACCTTTCACATATTGAGTTGGTTTGGCATAAATATTATATCACAGCTTTTCGAAAAAAGCTATATGATTTCAAAAATACATCAACCTGCATTTCAAGCTTTCATCGGTTTTGTGGACGCGAACTTCCATATATGAATCTGCTTCCCTGTGTTCCGGTCAAGGGCCTGCACACAAAAAATCGGCAAGGGAAATTCCCTTGCCGATTTTGCTATGCCACCTATTCCTGATAAACCCCGCTGCGTAAATGATAGAGATGCGGCTCAAAGGCCACGCCCCGGTCAAAAATATCCGGGAGCAGCTGCCCCTCTTCCATGCAGAGACGCACAAAGGCCGCTGCGGAATCCACCGCCTCCACCAGGCTATAGCCCCGGATCAGGCCGGCCGTCAGGGTACTGGTAAAAAGATCCCCGGTGCCATGCTGGGTGAAGGGCAGCAGCTCGATGCTGCGCTCGAAATAGCCCTCGCCCTTTGCCCAGCCGCAGTTGCAGAGCCGACCTTCCCGCTGCACGCCGGTGAGCACCACATTTCCGCAGCCCAGTTCGGCGATCTCCCGGCACATCTCCTCCGATTCCGCCGGGGAAAGGGCCGCATCCCGGTATTCCCTGCCTGTCAGCAGGCAGGCTTCCGTCACATTGGGCGTCACATAATCCGCAGAAGCCACCAGCTCCTGCATGGCCCGGCACATGTCCCGGTCATAAACGGGGATCAGCAAGCCGTCATCCCCCATCACCGGATCCACCACCGCAATGCCGGAGGAAAAATCCCGGATCAAACGCTGCACATGATGGATCTGCTCCACGGAACCCAAAAAGCCGCTGTAAACCCCGTCAAAGCGCAGCCCCAGGAACTGCCAGTGATCCAGATGCGCCTGCATATAAGGGCTGTAATCCAAAAAGGTGAAATTGGGCAGCACCGTATTGCCGGAAAGTACGGCTGTAGGCAGGGGGCAAACCTCCACACCAGCGGCAGAAAGCACCGGAATAGCAATGGTCAGGGCGCATTTCCCATAGCCTGTGATATCATGAACCGCCGCGACCCGGCGCAATTCCCGAAGCATATACAAAGTCCTCCCCTCGCCTCCGGCTTTTGAGGATAATTATAACACATCTATAAAAAAAGACAAGCGTTTCACTGCGTTCTGTTCCTGCTTCTTCCGCTTTTGCGGCCCCCTTGTCAGAAGAAAAATACATCGGAAATAAGCTCCTCTTTCACTTGCATATTCCCCTTTATCGTGCTACAATACTAAATTATATTTGCAAGTCAGGAGATGATGGTAATATGGTAAGGTATTGGCAGGAGGAGCGGGAATGCGCCTCCCGCGAATGGATGAGCGAATGGCAAAGCCAGCAACTGCGGGAAACAGTGCAGCGGGTTTATGAAAACGTTGCACCCTACCGCAAACGTATGGAGGAAGCAGGGATTCGCCCGGAGGACATCCGGGGGATCGAAGATCTTCACCGGCTCCCCTTTACCTGCAAGCAGGATCTGCGGGATTACTATCCCTATGAAATGTTTGCGGTCCCCATGGAGGAGGTGGTTCGTATCCATGCCAGCTCCGGCACCACAGGCAAGCAGATCGTGGTAGGATATACCCGAAATGACCTGAATATCTGGGCTGACACCTGCGCCCGGGCCCTGGTGTCAGCAGGCGCGGACAATAAGGATTTCATGCATGTTTCCTATGGCTACGGCCTCTTTACCGGGGGGCTGGGCCTGCACGGCGGCGCGGAAAAGCTGGGGATGACCACCATTCCCGTTTCCACCGGGAACAGCAAGCGACAGCTGACCATTATGAAGGATTTCGGCTCCACCGTGATCTGCTGCACCCCTTCCTATGCCCTGCACCTGGGAGAGACCCTGAAGGATATGGGCATCCCCAAGGAGGAGCTGCGGGTGAAAGCCGGCCTTTTTGGTGCAGAGCCATGGACGGAGGAAATGCGCCGGGAGATCGAAGCCGAACTTGGCCTGAAGGCCTATGATATCTATGGCTTGACGGAGATCATAGGCCCCGGCGTGGCCTTTGAATGTGAATGCCAGAGCGGCATGCATATCAACGAGGATCACTTCATCCCGGAGATCATTGATCCGGAAAGCGGTGAAGTCCTGCCTCTGGGCAGCAGCGGAGAGCTGGTCTTTACCTGCATCACCAAGGAGGCCTTTCCGCTGATCCGCTACCGCACCAGAGATATTGCCACACTGGATGCCAGCCCCTGCGCCTGCGGCCGCAAGCTGATCAAAATGAAAAAACCGCAGGGCCGCAGCGATGATATGCTCATCATCCGGGGGGTCAATGTATTCCCCTCCCAGATCGAATCTGTTCTGCTTTCGCTGGGCTACACAGCACCCTATTATCAGTTGGTGGTGGAACGAATCAACAATACGGACCAGCTGGAGATCCAGGTGGAGCTGAATGAGGAACATTACTCAGATACGATCAAATCCCTGCAAAAAATCACCAGAACCATTGCAGAGGCAGTTCAATCCACCCTGGGGATCTCCGCGAAGATCCGCGTGATGGAAGCCCGTAGCCTGCCCAGGGCAGAAGGAAAGGCTGTTCACGTGATCGATAAACGAAAATTGGTATAAATCAAGCGCATGGGAAAAGGAGGAAAAGCTATGTTCATCAAGCAACTGTCCATTTTTGTGGAAAACAGCCCGGGAAGAATGATCTCCATCATCCGCATTCTGGAAGAGAATCACATCGATATCCGCGCCCTTTCTCTTTCCGATACCAGCGATTTCGGCATCCTGCGCCTGATCGTATCCAGTCCGGAGCATGCCTGTGAAGCCCTGCGTGCAAAAGGCAGCACCGTTCGGATCACAGAGGTCCTGGGCATCGGCATCACAGATCAGCCCGGGGGACTGGGCCAGGCCGTGCAGCTTTTAAGCGAGCAGAATATAAACATTGAGTATATGTATGCCTTCACCAGCCCCTATAATAACAATGCTTATGTGATCCTGCGCGTAGAGGAAAACGAAGCTGCCGCCGCAGTGCTGCAGGCTGGCGGCGTGGAGCTGCTGACCCCGGAGGATGTCTACGCCATGGGTAAGAAATAGCCCGGCCCGGCTTATTCCGGGAAGGCTCCGATACAAAGCCCCAAAGCCGAAAAACCCCGGTCTCCTTGCAAAGAGGGGCCGGGGTCCTTTGTTTTCCCTGATTTCTGACTGCCGGGCAAAGCAGGGCTGCGCTGCTTTTAAGCCCGCACAATGCTGGCACCGAAGGGCAGCAGGGCAAGCTTGGCGATTTTGAAGCACTGGCGGCCAAAGGGGATGCCAACGATGGTCACGCAGAAGACCAGGCCGAACAGGCTGGCTGTCAAAGCGATCTCCAGACCACCAAAAAGCAGCCACAGCAGATTCACCAAAAAGCTGAACGCAGCATTGCTGAACTGCACATCCCGGCCAAAGGGCCAAAGGCTCAGGGAGGCAAACTTGAAGCACTGCAGACCCACAGGAATGCCAATGATGGTCAGGCACCAAAGCAGCCCAAAGAACAGCCACAGCAGTGCCAGGAAAAAGCCGCAAAGCAGCATCCACAATATATTCCCAATAAAACGCATAGAAGTCCCACCTTTCTTCCCCGGATGATTCAGGGGCTGCGCATTCTCCCCGATAAATTTGACGGAAAGCCGCAGCCATTGGTTCCCAGAGAAGAAAAAGGGCCCGCCCGTGAAGCGAATGAAACTGCTTTTTGAGTCTTTTCTGAAAAAACCAGAGCAAAGATTGACAGGAGCTCAGCAAACATGTAGGATATTTTACAAAGAATATCTTTATTTATTAATTCTGTATATTATAAAATGTGAGGTACATACACGAATGCTGGAATCTTCCTTCGACAATCTGGCAAGCATCGAGCATCCCGAATATCTGCTGGAAAAAATGCAGCCCTTCCTGGAATTGATGGTATATTATCACTGTGCTATGCTGGAGATCAAAACCAAGCTGGAGGTGCTGGATAAAGGCCTGGCGCTGCGCAGCAGCCGGAATCCCTTTGAATCTATCAAATGCCGCTTGAAATCCCCCAGAAGCATCGTCGAAAAACTGAGACGAAAAGGCTATCCCCTGAACATCGGCAGCATCGAAGAAAACCTGAACGACATCGCCGGGGTGCGGGTGATCTGCTCTTTCCCCGATGATATCTATGATTTGGCAGACAGCCTTTGCGCTCAGGACGATATAAAGGTGCTCTCGCGCAAGGATTACATCCGTGATCCGAAGCCAAACGGCTACCGCAGCCTGCACCTTGTGCTGCAGATCCCCATCTTCCTTTCGGATGGGAAAAAAGAAATGCGCGTAGAAGTGCAATTCCGCACCATCGCCATGGATTTTTGGGCGAGCCTGGAGCATAAGGTGAAATATAAAAAAGACATACAAAATCCGGATCAGGTGGCTGAAGAATTGCACCAGTGTGCGGAGGCTATCAGCCAGCTGGATCAGCGTATGCAGGATATCCGAAACAATATTGCCTGAACAGGCGAAAGCAGAAAGGAGAAAACCACATGCAGAGCTTTTTGGAACTAAGTAAACAACGCTATAGCTGCCGCAAATACAGCGAAAAGGCTGTGGAGCGGGAGATGATCGAGAAATGTCTGGAAGCCGCCAGACTTTCTCCCTCTGCCTGCAATAGCCAGCCCTGGAAATATTATGTGATCACAGAGCCTGGGCAGCGGGCTGCCGTGGCTCAGGCCATGGCAGAGATGAATTTTAACCCCTTCATCGGGCAGGCACCCGTGATCATCGCCGTGACAGAGGATGAGCAGCCAAACGTGATGCCCCGCTTGAAGGAAGCGGGCATGAGCCACAAATATGCCTACTTTGACCTGGGCCTGAGCGTTGCCCACCTTACGCTGCAGGCTGCTGAGCTGGGTCTTGGCAGCATCATCCTGGGGCTTTTCCCGGAAAACGCCCTGCGGGAGATCACCGGGATGCCGGAGGGAGATATCCTGCGGATGCTGGTGCTGCTGGGCTGGCCGGAGGAAGAGGGAATTCCGGAGAAGAAGCGTCTTCCGCTGGAAGAGACTGCTGTTTTCCTCTGATCCGGACAAAAGATTCAGGAAAAGGGAAGCAAAAATATCTTCAGAGCCGTCGGTGTACCGGCGGCTCTTTTTCGTGCCTTCTGTCAGCGGAAACAGCGCAGAAAAAAAGAGCTTCTGCCCTCGGCAGAAGCTCCTGAAAATGCGTTTTTGTTCCTGTTATGTATCAATAATTGGAAATGCTCACATATTTCCCCATAGCCTCCAGCTTCTTTTGCAGAAGGCTGAGCGTCAGGTGGCGGGGACGAACACCCACCTGCTTAAAGACCAGATCCTGATGGGCCTCATTCACCGCCCTGCCATGCAGGAAGGTGATCACATCTGCCTGACGGATATAATTGTATAATTTGAATACAGGGGAAGGATTCGAAGTCACATCAGCGACTTCCTCCAGAGATTCATCCAGAATGTTATAGACCTGGTTCAGCATGATGGAGCCTTCCGTGGTCAGATCCACGCCATCGATGCTGTATTCCGGCGGAGCACTGAAGGATTGGCTGGGCTTTTTATACTGCAGCTCCTTGCCCATATGCTTGGCAACGATATCCGCAGTGGTGGAGCCGCAGACCACGCGAACTCCCTTCGCGGCGGCGAAGCGCTGCACAAATTCCTTATCCTTTGCCCGATTACTGGGTGGGCCGGTGATGATGGTCAGCTCTCTGGCTTCGCGGCCGGTAAGGGCAGCCAGGGAGGTATCATCTTTGACACGATTCCCGGAAATTTTCCGGGTCATCTGGCAGATTTTCCGCAGCAGAGCCTCCAGAGGCAGGGCGCGGTTTTCATTGATGAAATCCGCCAGCCCCTCAGAGCCGATACCGAAATTATAGCCGGTGCCCAGGCCTGCCTGAGAGACACCATCAGAGAAGAGCAGAATGCTGTCTCCAAGATCCAGCTCGCCGAAGGATTCACCCACGATCTCATAGCCGGCATTCAGGAAGCGGCCGGCTTCCACAACTTCGGCGCGGCCGCCGCGGATGGCAACGGGCTGGGGGGATTCATAAGTATAAAGTACATAATGGCCATCCCGCAGGATACGCACAGCGGAAAAAGCTGCGAAAGGGATATCCTGCGTCCGGGCCCGATGCATGGAATCCGCAACCATGCAGCAGGCATCCTTGAAAGCAACATTGGAGCTGCAAAGCTCCATCAGCCGTTCCGCACAGGTGATGGCGGCAATATTCGCATAAATGCCGGAGCCCACACCGTCACAAAGGATCAGGTAGGTTGCCTGATTCAGGCGCAGGCAGCGCACCGCATCCCCGCAGACCAGCTGCTTATCCTTGATCTCCTGATAGACCGTTGTTTCGAAAAAGTTCATGATTTTCTCCTCCGGCCTAATATTTGCTTTCCTCGTAAAGGTCGATCAGCTGTTTAACCAATTCTTCATTACGGGCCGTACTCTTGCCCAGATAGTGAGCCATTTCCTGAGAAAATTCGATCTGATGATTCAGCAATTCTTTTGCCTGCTGCAGAGTTTGCCGCTTGACCAGATCCAGCTGACTGGAATCCATCTTCATCTGCGACATATCCGTATAGATACCCACGTACTGCTTATTTTCCGCAACGGTATAGAGAACCTCATGGTATTTCTTCCCGTATTTCGCTTTAATGGATTCATAGGTCTCCAAAAGGCCGACTGCCAGCTTTTCAAAGCCTTCGCTGTCGATCAGATAGGAGATGCGGCGGCCGAGTACATCGTTATTGCACATGAACATCTTCTGGAAGGCAGCATTCATGTGAATCATGTTCAGGTCTTCATCCACGATGACGATGCCGGTGGGGCTCATCTCGATGATCTTATCCGTGCGCTGCTGCGCATTACGGCGCATATAGGGCATACACATTTCCGGCTCTGCCAGGCCGCGAACCACGGCAATGGCCTTTTCCCGGCAGGAATTGTAGCCGCAGGCCCCACAGTTCAGCTGCATTTCCGGATTGGATTTACCGGTTTTCTCAAATACTTTCTGAATATCCTCTTCCGAAACCTCGTCTTTTTCGGCAGGGCGTGCGTAAAAGCTGGTCCCGCTGTCCAGCTGGGAATAATCCTCACGGTTGGGCAGATTCAGGGTTTCGGCGGCATATCCGATCACCCCATTGCGCAGGGTGTAAATGCTTTCATCTTCTCCATCCAGGGAGAAGCAGGGGCCGTTGATGCAGCCCTCTGTGCAGAAAAGGGGCTCCACGATATCATATCCCCATTCTTCCGGGGGAATGGAGAAGAGGGCCTTCACCTCATTGGGGCCGCCCACATGGAGGATCCTTGCCTCTGTATTATCGCAGGCAATATCACAGGTCTTCAGCATACCGCCCTGCAGGGGGAAGAGACGGGCCCGGGAAAGATCGCCATAGCTTTCGAAACCACTTTCCGGGCAGGTGGAGAGGTTAACGCCTTCCGAATCCAGCCAATTCTTCAATTCCTGGAAGGTCATGACTGCATCGATGATCCCCTCGTATTCAGGGCGTTCCGCTTCCTGCTTTTTGGCGGCGCAGGGGCCAATAAAGACCACCTTGCAGCCGGGGTAGCGCTGCTTCAGGATCTTCCCGTGCATGATCATCGGCGAAACCACGGGGATCAGCATATCCAGATATTCCGGGTGATACTGCTCAATGTAGTTCACCACTGCCGGGCAGGCTGTGCAGATGGAAGTCCCCTCCCGTTTTTCCAGGGAGCGCTGGCTCACCAGCTCCGCACCTTCTGCTGTTTCGGAAACATGGGCAAAACCCAGCATACGCAAAGCGGCCGGCAAACGAGTCTGCTGCCAACCGCTAAACAAAGCGGCAAAGGAGGGGGCCACGGAAGCCACCACAGGGTCGGGACCCTGGAGCAGCTCCCGAATCGATTCAATTTGGGAAACGCTTACCTTCGCATGTTTCGGGCATTCCCGCACACAGGTGCCGCAGCTGATACACAAATCGTTAACGATTCGTGCCTGTGCGCCTGTGATCTTAATGGCCTTCACCGGGCAAGCCCGAACACAACGATAGCAATCCTGACAATTCGAAATGATTGTGTCAATAACGTTTCTCATGACCCATCCTCCCTTGCGATATTCAATTATTAGCCGATAATGCTACGAATGACAGTGACAGCGTCGGACAGCGTGCAATGCTCCAGAACCTGGCCGTTGATGGTGACCACGGGGCCGCGTTTGCAGCGTTCGCTGCAGAAGGTGGCTTTGAAGTCCGTCTTGGCTTCCAGGCCATTCTCATGGATGTAGCCCATCAGCTGGGTATAGAGCTCCTGAGCGCCACGGAGGAAGCAGCTGGTGCCGAAGCAGATGCTGATTTCCAGCTGTTTCTGATCGGGTTCAGAGGAGATCAGAGACAATTCTTCGTGATCGATGCGACGACGGTTGTTATAGGTGGTGTGGAGCAGCTTATGCGCGATCTCATGGCTGATCTCTTCGTCGTACATCTTGTTCAGGTAAGGATTCTCTTCAGAAGAATGGAACTGCATCATCTTATCGTTGTCGTAGAGGCCCTTGGCACGGTCGGGACGGACATTCGCATCTTCGTTGATGGGCTGGCCACCACCATTGATGCAGCCGCCGCAGCAGGCCATGACTTCGATCAGATCATAATGTTCCTGGCCGCTGCGGACAGCATCCAGCAGGCGGCGGGCATTAGCCAGGCCGCTGACAACAGCCAGACGCAGGGTGATATCGCCGAGGGTGACTTCGGTGATCTTCACACCTTCCTGACCGCGGAGGCGGTTCACATCGACATTGCCTTTCACGCCCAGGGTGGAGGCAGCATAGCGCAGAACTGCTTCGCTGACGCCGCCGGAAGCGCCGAAGAGTACGGCAGCACCGGTCTTGAAGCCGAAGGGCATATCAAAGGAGCCGGGTTCCAGGTGGGAGAAGGAAATACCATGTTCCTTGATCATCAGAGAGAGCTCATGGGTGGTCAGAACATAGTCAACATCGGGGTTACCTTCCTGCGTGAATTCAGGGCGCTGTGCTTCGAATTTCTTCGCAGTGCAGGGCATGATGGAGACCACGACCAGATTTTCCCGGGGGATATTCATGGTCTTGACCAGCTGGTTTTTGCACAGAGAGCCGAACATCTGCTGAGGAGAACGGCAGCTGGAGAGATTATCCAGCATGTCGGGATAATACTGTTCAGCAAACTTGACCCAAGCGGGGCAGCAGGAAGTAAACTGAGGCAGATTCTTCTTTTCCTGATAGCGTTTCAGGAATTCGTTGCCTTCTTCGATGACGGTGAAGTCAGCAGCGAAGGAGGTATCATAGACCTTATCAAAGCCCATCATGCGCAGGGCGGTAACGATCTGGCCGGTGGTGGTGACGCCGGGTTCAAAGCCGAAGTACTCACCCAGAGCTACGCGGACAGCGGGAGCGATCTGAACGACGACGGTTTTATTCGTATCATGGATGGCGGACCACACCTGGTTGATGTGGGATTTGGGAGTGAGGGCGCCCACGGGGCAGACCTTCACGCACTGGCCGCAGTTAACGCATTCCACTTCGCCCAGTTTCTGGTTGAAGCAGGCAACGACCTGAGCTTCCGCACCGCGGTTTGCGAAATCCAGAACGCCAACGGACTGGATCTCTTTGCAGACGCGAACGCAATCGCCGCAGAGCACGCATTTGGCGGGGTCGCGGATGATGGCAGTGGAGGAATCATCGATGGTTGCAGGTGCATTGACCTTATGGAAGCGGACTTTTTCGACACCCAGCTGGATGGCGATCTTCCGCAGGCGGCAATCGCCGCTCTTCGGGCAGGTGGTGCAGTTTTCTTCGTGGTTGGCCAGCATCAGTTCAACGATCATCCGGCGCAGATCACGAACCTGCTTGGTATTGGTACGAACGACCATACCGGCTGCAGGCGGGGTGGAGCAGGCGGGAACCAGGCCGCGGCCTTCGACTTCCACCATGCACATACGGCAGGCACCGTAGACGCTGATTTCAGAATGATAGCAGAAGGTGGGCAGCTCGATGTGGGCTTTCCGGCACAGATCCAGAATATTCTTTTCACCTTCCAGCAGAACTTGGCAATTATCTATGGTAATGTATTCCAGTTTCATCACGATTCCCCTTTCAGCTGATGGAGACAGCGCCGAATTTGCAGCTTTCCTTGCAGGCGCCGCACTTGATGCAAGCACTCTTGTCGATCTCATAGGGCTGGCCTTTGGCGCCGCTGATGGCGTTCACCGGGCATTTCCGGGCGCAGAGGCCGCAGCTCTTGCACAGTTCCGGATTGATGGCATATTTCTTCAGAGCCTGGCAGTTGCCGGTGGGGCAGTTTTTGTTGAAAACATGCTCCTCGTACTCATTGCGGAAATATTTCAGAGTAGACAGAACCGGGTTGGGGGCAGTTTTGCCCAGGCCGCAGAGGGAGCCGACCTTGACCATCTTGGCCAGTTCTTCCAGCAGCTCCAGAGTTTCGCCGGTGGCGCGGCCTTCGATGATATCATCCAGCAGAGCCAGCATCTGGCGGGTACCCTCGCGGCAGACAACGCACTTACCGCAGGATTCGTTCTGGGTGAACTGCATGAAGAAACGGGCGATCTGAACCATGCAGGTCTGCTGGTTCATAACGACCAGACCGCCGGAACCGACCATGGCGCCGATGGACTGCAGATTTTCATAGTCCAGAGGCATATCCAGATGTTCCTGGGTCAGGCAGCCGCCGGAGGGGCCGCCGATCTGAACGGCTTTGAAATCAGCGCCGACATTGTTACCGAAATCATCGATAACGCCGCCGCCGATATCAACGATGATCTGACGCAGGGTGGCGCCAAAGGGAACTTCGATCAGGCCGGTATGTGCAACATTACCGGTGAGGGCGAAGGTCTTGGTGCCGCGGGAGGTTTCGGTACCCATGGAGGAATACTTCTCAGCGCCCATGTTCAGGACTACGGGCACAGTGGCCAGGGTTTCCACATTATTGATGACAGTGGGTTTGCCGAAGAGACCTTTGACAGCAGGGAACGGGGGCTTGGGCTGGGGCATACCGCGGCGGCCTTCGATGGAGGCCATCAGGGCAGTTTCTTCACCGCAGACGAAAGCGCCGGCGCCTTCCATGATGTTGATGTCAAAGTTCATGGTAGAACCAAAGATGTTCTTGCCCAGGATACCGGCTTTTCTGGCATCCTCAATGGCGATGCGGAGACGATCAACAGCCAGAGGATATTCGGTACGGACATAGATGTAACCATCGGTAGCGCCGACAGCTTTGGCGGCAATGATCATGCCTTCCAGGACGCTGTGGGGGTTACCTTCCATCAGGCAGCGATCCATGAATGCGCCGGGGTCACCCTCATCGCCGTTGCAGATGACATATTTGACGGGGCCGGGCTGAACCAGGGTCAATTCCCATTTGCGGCCGGTGGGGAAACCGCCGCCGCCACGACCACGCAGGCCGGAATCCAGGATTTCCTTGCAGACTTCTTCGGGAGTCATTTCCAGAACGGCTTTGCGGGCTGCAATGTAGCCATCCTGACCGATGTATTCATCGATATCTTCCGCATCGATCATACCGCAGAGCTTCAGCGCGGTACGTTTCTGCAGTTTATAGAAGGGGATCTCATGCATATTGGCGATGGGCTGATCTGCATCATCTTTGTAGAGCAGACGTTCAACGGCTTCACCTTTGATGAGGGTTTTTTCAACGATCTCTTCAACATCTTCTTTTTTAACTTTGACGTAGAGATCTTCCTGCGGATAGATGGTCACCAGGGGACCCATCTGGCAGAAGCCCTGGCAGCCGCTCTTCGCGATATAATAATCGCTTTCTTCCTTAGCCATGGCTACGGTGACGCTCAGGCCTTTTTCTTTCAGGACGCGATTGAATTCTTCCATGATTTCGCCTGCACCGTTGGCCATGCAGCCGGTACCGCCGCAGATGACGATGCGGGCTTTATACTGTTCCATGCACTGGCGGAACTGTTCTTTATGGGCTTGCAGATCGATATGACTCATTTTGCTTCCGCCTCCTTGATTTCGTTAATCAGAGCAATGGTGCTTTCAGGAGTCATCAGGCCATGCACCTTATCATTGATGACTACTGCCGGAGCCAGACCGCAGGCACCCAGGCATGCTACTGTTTCCAGAGTGAAGAGCAGATCATCGCTGGTTTTCTTGCTTTTGGAGAGTCCCAGCTCTTTTTCCAGAGCGGCGAGAATCCCGTCGGATTTCTTAACATGGCATGCAGTGCCGTCACAGACCTTGATGATGTATTTGCCCTTGGGTTCCAGGGTGAAGTGGGCGTAGAAAGTTGCTACACCATAGATGTTTGCGCTGGAGATGCCCAATGCCGTTGCCACGAAGGTCATGATATCTTCAGGCAGGTAAGTATATTCTTCCTGAATATCCTGCAAGATGGGGATCAGCTTATTGGGGTTCTTGTCGTATTTGTCCAGGATCGCACAAACCCGGTCAAATTTGCTCTGCTGTACAGCTGCCAATTTACTCACTCCTTTAATATTTGTACTGCCAAACTATGCTATACCTTCTCCATGCTGGCCGCCAGGTGCTGCGACAGCATAGAGAGGGATACCGCCATGTTCTCATTGCGCACCATAACATCCGGAGGCACGCTTAAATTTATGGAGGAAAAATTCCAGATGGCCTTGATTCCGGCGGCAGTCAGGCGATCGCAAACCTCCTGCGCCACCTTTGCCGGGACAGTAATGATGCCGATATGCAGCTTCATCCGGGCCATCAGGTTTTCCAGCCTGTCCAGGGGCATAACGGGAACATTCCCAAAGCTCTGCCCAGCCAGGCTCTGGTTCGTATCCAAAGCAAGGACGATCTCCACTCCATAGTTTCGGAAACCATCATACGACATCAGGGCACGGCCGAGATTCCCTGCACCAACCAGGACAGCACTGTTCACATTATCGTAGCCCAGGGCATGTTCAATATCTGCCAGGAGCCGACTGGTGACATAGCCGATCTTCGGCCGGCCGCCGTCACTGACCTCTGCCAGATCTTTCCGAACCACAACCTGATTCAAACCAAGCTGCTCCCCGATATGCGTGGCAGAGATGGTGGGCGGACCACCTTCCGGCAAGGAGCGCAGATAATTAGCGTAAAGCATCAGACGCTCAATGGTCTGCTTAGAGATGCCACCATTCGCCATAAAACCGCTCCTTGTCCTTCAAAAGTAAAAAACATCGCACATTTAAAATTATATACCCCCGGCAGGAAAACAGGTAATATAAATATCGGCATATCGATATATAAATATTCGTATGCGATACGCTTCCTTATATAATTAGCAGAAAAAACAATGATTTTCCAGCATGAAAAATTTTATGTATTTTATGCCTGTTTTCAAAAAATATTTCGGAAAAAAGCGGGTTACTCCGGCTAATTTATTTATTTTTTTGCTAAAGCAGCTAAAAAATCGCGCAGAAAAAACCTCCGCTGTTCCGAAGAACAACGGAGGCCTAGTTTATCTTTTTTTCATGGAAATCCAAGCAAATTCCTATGATTTCAGTGCAAAATCCTGGCATATGCCAAGCAAACTCGAAAACAAGCAGAGAAGCTTTTGTTTTTTTGCAGAAAATATATAAACATAATTTATTTATATGCAACATAAAAATAATTCATCTAGCAAAAAAACAAGGGATAAACTATCTTCCTGTTTTCCCATTTTCGGAAAATTCCAAGAAAATTACTATGCTTTCAACGCAAGATCGCAGCCTGCGCCAGATGAACAGAATGCTGCAGCTGGTTCAAAAAATCTTTTTCCAGGGCACTCAGAAAACGATTCATGTCATACGCCAGAACATCCCGGTAGAAAGGAAGCCGGTGCGAGCAGGGGCGCTGCACCAGGCCCAAAGGCTCCAGTAATTCTGCAGGGGAAGGAGAGATCCACATAAAGCTCCTCCTGTCCTCTGCCAGGGTCTGAAAGAGGCTGCCCCGATCATAAAGCAACAGCGGGCGGTGGTGCTCGGCGGAAAGATGTTCCAGCTCCGAAACGGAGGCATCTGCCGGCATGGCCGGCCCAAAGGGGGAGCTGCGGTCCCCATAAAGGATCTCCCGATATTCGCTCAGCTGTGCCGGATCAATGCTGCGTTCCCCGGCCAGGGGATGATCCCTGTGCAGCAGAAGAACATGGTCAAACTCCCAGATCAGCTGGGAAGACAGGCCCTTTTCCTGCATCCAGAGCTGGGTATAGGGCTCCTGCCAGCTGGGGTAGCGCAGTACGCCCAGACTGAAACGCCCCTCCAGCAGGTCATTGGCGGCACCGGCTGCATCTGTTTCCCGGAAGCGCAGTTCCAGCTGGGGATCTTCGTCCAAAGAGGAGAACCAGGCCGCGCAGGCGTAAGCAATATAGCAGCAGCGGGGCGCAGAAAGAGAGAAGCGCAGGTTCTCCTGATCCTCGGTTTTTCCCAGGTCCTGCATGAGCTGGATCTGGGAAAGCACATTTTTTGCATGGCTAAGGAATATCCGACCCTTTTCAGTCAGATCGATCCCCCGGGAGGAACGGTGGAAAATATCCATGCCGATCTCCCGCTCCAGCTCACGAATGGCTTTGCTGAGATTGGGCTGCCCCATAAAAAGGTTTTCCGCAGCCTGCGTGATCGAACCGGTCCGCTCCACCTCGATCACATAACGCAATTGCTGTAGATTCATAAATGAAATCCTCGCTTCGAAAAAAGAGTTTCCGCTTCGAAAAACAGCTCAGCTAAAGCAACTTTTTGCCTAAGGCATATGCCTCCTCCAGGCAGGGATGCTCTGCCACCGCCCCGGCACCGTAGAAGCCGACAGCCAGCACCTGCCCCTGATCCTCCCAGTGGCAATAGGCACAGAGTGCATGGTAGTGAGCCAGCAGGGCATCCATGGTTTCGGGCTCCGGATCCCCACAGGATGCAAGCAGAAAGGCTTTCTTTGGGTGCTCCCGCATTGCGGTGTTCACCCCGTAAAAGCGGTCGATCGCCCGCTTCAGCTGAGAGCTTATTCCGAAATAGTAAAGCGGCGTAGCCAGCACGATGGCATCAGCATCTACCAGATGGGGGTAGATCTCCTGCATAGCATCCCGGCGGAAGCAGCTCCCTTCCCTGCGGCAGACATCACAGGCGATACAGCTGTGAATATCCATCTGCGCCACATCGAAATAAAGCAGCTCATGGCCAAGCTCCTCCGCACCCCGGCAAAAGGCCTCTGCCAGCAGCATACTGTTCCCCTTTTTCCTGGGGCTGCCGTTCAGAACCAGAACCTTCATCAAAAAATCCTCCTTTTTCATCCACCCGGCAGGGGCAAAAAAGCCGAAAGAGCCCGCCCCGGGGCATGGGCTTTCCAGCGGGCCTTTCCTTCTGCAGAAGCAGGAGGAAAGGCTGCTGCTCCTGCTTTTCTTTAGTATATCACATTACTGCATATTTGCAAACAGCCGCCCGGAATTTCCCGCAGGCAGGGGCTTTTCGGTGAAAAGGGAAAAAGGTGGAAGAATTCAGAAGTTTTTTTGCAAACTTCCACATAAAATGCTTGCAGGAATAAGCTGTTTCTTATAGAATTTGTTATGTCCGAACCTTGTACCCTTTATTGCGGTGCAAAACATTGCTGTGCCAAATTCGTTCACGCACATCTACGTTTTAAATTATATATTGATTGTTTAGGAGGAGCGTTTTTCATGAAATTTCAGGTAAGCGACGGAGAAAAATATCAAAAGGTCATGCAGGCCGAGATCCCCGTGGAAGAACTGGAAATGCCGATCAAATTCGCCTGCAAGCGTCTGGCGGAAAAGGTCAATATCCCCGGCTTCCGCAAAGGCAAAGCCCCCCGCAGCATGCTGGAGAATTACCTGGGCCTGCCCGCCATTCTGGAGGAGGCTGCCGATGATCTGCTGCCGAAAGCCTATGCACAGGGCCTGGCAGAGACCGGCCTGGAGCCGGTTGCCCGCCCCGATGCGGAAGTGGTGCAGATGGAAGCTGATCAGCCCATGATCTTCAAATTCACCATCACCGTGAAGCCTGAGCTGAAGCTGGGCGAATATAAAGGGCTGGAAATCACCCGCAATATCGTGGAAGTGGTAGATGGCGATATCGACCGCGACCTGGAACAGCAGCGCAAGCGTATGCGCCGCAGCGTAATCAGTGAAGAAGCCGCAGCCCTGGGCGATGTTGTCAATATCGATTTCAAGGGCTTTAAGGGCACTGAAGCCTTCCCCGGTGGAGAAGCAGAAAAATATCCGCTGGAGCTGGGCAGCAATTCCTTTATCCCCGGTTTTGAAGATCAGCTGCTGGGCAGCAAGGCCGGCGATGAGCTGGATGTAAATGTCACCTTCCCCGAAGATTACCAGGAAAAATCCCTGGCCGGTCAGCCGGTGGTCTTTAAGGTCAAGGTACATGAAGTCCGCAAATATGAACTGCCTGAGCTGGATGAAAAATTCGTTCAGGAAGTCAGTGAGACCGCTGAGAACATGGAACAGCTGCGGGAAGAGATTCGCGCACGCCTGACGGAAGAAAGCGGCCGTATGGCTGATGACCAGGCACGCAGCAACGCCATCCTGGCTGCGGTGGACAATGTGGAAGTGGATCTGCCCCCCGTCATGATCGAACAGCAGATCGATGAGCAGATCAACCAGATGGCTTCTCAGCTGGCACAGCAGGGTCTGAGCATAGATCAGTTCATCGAATACACCGGCAATTCCATGGAGCAGCTGCGGGAAAATTACCGCGAACAGGCCATCATGATCGTCAAACGCGACCTGATGCTGGAAGAGATCGCCAAGGCCGAAGCGATCCAGGTCACGGAAGAGGATATCGAAGAACAGCTGCAGATACTCTCCCAGACCTATTGGCAGCCCGTTGAAAAGATCAGAGAGATCATGTCCCAGAACAACCGCATGGAGGACATCAAGGAAAGCGTCAAGATGCAGAAGGCTGCTGAGCTGATCTTCACGGAAGCAAAGATCAGCGATAAAATCGTGGATCGGGAAGCCCTGATGCAGGAAGCCCAGGCCCGTGCCGCAGCGCAGGCCGCCGAAGCAGAGGCTATGGAAGATGATAGCCCCGAAGCAGGCGAAATCGTCGAAGCTGAGGTCAAAGAGGCGGAATAAATTGCGTATAAGCAAGACCGTATTGTGATATACAACCATATGGGGGCTTTACGACAGCTGGTCCTGCTCGTAAGGCCCCTTATGAAAATGTTCCGCAAAGGCGGAACAGCAGAAGGAGGTAAATAAATGAGCATTTTGGTTCCCATGGTCGTGGAGCAGACCAATCGCGGTGAGCGCTCCTACGATATCTACTCCCGCCTTCTCAAAGATCGGGTGATCTTCCTGGGCGGGGAGATCAATGACCAGGTGGCAGATCTGATCATCGCACAGCTGCTTTTCCTGGAAGCAGAGGATCCGGACAAGGACATTCGCCTGTATATCAATAGCCCCGGCGGCTCTGTCAGCGCCGGCATGGCCATCTATGATACCATGCAGTATCTCTGCTGCGACGTTTCCACCATCTGCGTGGGCATGGCCGCCAGCATGGGTGCCTTTCTGCTGGCAGCCGGGGAAAAGGGAAAGCGCTTTGCCCTGCCCAACAGTGAGATCATGATCCATCAGCCTCTGGGCGGTACCCATGGGCAGGCTTCTGATATCGAGATCCATGCCAAGCATATTCTGAAAACCAGAGAAAAGCTGAACCGCATCCTTTCCGAGCGCACCGGCCAGCCTCTGGAACGCATCGATCAGGATACTGACCGGGATTATTTCATGAGCGCAGAGGAAGCCCGGGCCTACGGCCTGGTGGATGATGTGATCTCCCGGAACAAAAAAAGCAAATAAGCTGCAGAGCAGCCTTTTCCGACCAAGAATAAGGGAGGTATTATGACCAAAGGAAATGAAGAAAAGAGCAGCCCCCGCTGCTCTTTCTGTGGAAAAACCCAGGAACAGGTCCATAAGCTCATAGCCGGGCCCGGCGCCTACATCTGCAATGAATGCGTCGAGCTCTGCACCGAGATCATCAGCGATGAGGAACTTGCTATGACAGAGGAGCTTTCCCCTGCTCTGGAGTTGCCCAAGCCCCTGGAGATCAAGGCTGTTCTGGATCAGTACGTGATCGGCCAGGAGCAGGCAAAAAAGAATCTTTCCGTTGCTGTTTACAATCATTATAAACGCATCATGAATCAGGATACCCCGACAGATGATGAGGTGGAGCTGCAAAAAAGCAATATCGTGATGCTTGGCCCCACGGGCTGCGGGAAAACCCTGCTGGCCGAAACGCTGGCCCGCATCCTGCAGGTCCCCTTTGCTGTGGCAGATGCCACTTCCCTGACAGAAGCAGGCTATGTGGGCGAGGATGTGGAGAACATTCTGCTCAAGCTGATCCAGGCTGCTGATTGGGATATCGAACAGGCGCAGCGGGGCATCATCTATATCGATGAGATCGATAAGATCGCCAGAAAATCCGAAAACCCCAGCATCACCCGGGATGTTTCCGGGGAAGGCGTGCAGCAGACTCTGCTGAAGATCCTGGAAGGCACTGTGGCCTCCGTTCCCCCTCAGGGCGGGCGGAAGCACCCCCATCAGGAATTTATCCAGATCGATACCACCAATATTCTTTTCATCTGCGGCGGCGCCTTCGGAGGCATCGAAAATATCATTGCCAACCGCCAGGGCCGAAACATCATGGGCTTCGGCTCGGAGCTGCGCAGCAAGGTGGATAACCAAAGTGCAGATCTGCTGAAAAGCGTACTGCCGGAAGATCTGCTGAAATTCGGCCTGATCCCGGAATTTGTCGGCCGCCTGCCCATCATCGTTACCCTGGAAGCTCTGGATGAGGATGCCCTGATCCGGGTCCTGACGGAGCCCAGAAACGCCTTGGTCAAGCAGTATTCCAAGCTTTTCCGGATGGATGGGGCAGAGTTGGAAATCACAGATGAAGCTGTTCGCGCCATCGCCCAGGAGGCCCTGGCCCGCAAAACCGGCGCCAGAGGCCTGCGGGCCATCATGGAGAGCCTGCTGCTGGATGTAATGTTTGAGATGCCCTCCCGGGAGGATGTCAGCAAGTGCATCATCACGGAAGCCAGCGTTACAGAGCGGGAAGCGCCGCTTTTGCTTCCTAAGCGGCAAAACATGATCCCCCCCGGCGCGGTATCCTGAGGAGCACTGCTTAATTTTTGATAAAAGCAGGGCATTTTCGAAGCAGATCCTCCCAAAAGGAAGGATCCGCAGAGAAAGTGCCCTGCAAAATTTTTTCCGGCGCAGGATGCGGCCCTGCAGCACGATGCTCTTCGGGCTTAGCGGATGCAAAAATGAAGCGGCTCCTGCGGTGATCGATGGTGGGACAGGGGAAGAGGCCATAGGAGGCGAAACTCTTCTTCTTGAAAATCGCTTTTCCGCAGCGGAACAAAAACAATCATCTCCAGCGATTTCATTCTGTTCCCGGAAAATTACGATAAAAAACGCAGCGGGATTTTTGATCGCCGCAGCCTTCTGCGCAAGAACGATTTCAGCCGTACGGAGCAGCCCGCCGGCTGTTGCGACATGGGCGGGCAGAAAGCGAAGCCGTGGATCCGAACTGGCTCTCGCTGAGGCTTTATGCAGAATACGAAAACAGAAGCGGCTTACATACCATGCTTCACTTTTCTGGGCAGAGCGGGCAAATTTGCTTCAGCAGCAGGGGGCTTCGGCTACCCATAAAATGCGAACAAAGATCCTCCGTATGAGAAAATGCATACGGAGGATCTCCTGCTTTTTGCCGCCGGGGCTTTTCCCTGCTTTTCTTTTTTTCATGAAAATTTCGCAGCAAGAGCCGCTTTTTATGCTAAAATACGAAAGAAGCAGCAAGATCCTAAAGAAAAGAGGGTTGTTCATGGCGAAGATGATGAAATGCATGGCACTCTGCGCAAGCCTGCCCGCGCTTTTGTTTGCCTTCCTCCACCTGCATTTCCGAGGAGATATCTTCCTGAGCCTGGCCATCAGCTTCGGAACCACAGCCTATCATTTCTGCATGCGGCTCCTGGTGGGGCAGCTGCTGCTGAAGCTGCCCGAAGCCTGCCTATCCAGCCAAAGAAAATGCTTTCAGCCCCTGCCCTTTGAGGAAGTACTCTACAAAAGGCTGCACGTTAGCAGCTGGAAGGATAAGATGCCCAGCTACGCGCCGGAAAACTTTTCCCTGCAAAAGCACAGCCTGGAGGAGCTGGCACGGGAAATGTGCCGGGCTGAGCTGGTGCAT
>JAUMYD010000217.1 GCA_030528765.1 Bacillota bacterium | reverse complement strand
GCGACACACAGCTATGGCGGTGCCAGCACGAGCTCCGGTGAGGTGCGCATTTTAAAGGATCTTTCTGCCCGTATCCATGGTAAGCATGTTCTGGTTGTGGAGGATATCGTGGATACCGGCCGCACCCTGCAGTTCCTGAAGGCAATGCTGGAAACCAGAGGCCCCGCCTCCCTGAAGCTCTGTACGCTGCTGGATAAGCCTTCCCGCCGTGCGGTGGAGATCGAAGCGGATTATGTGGGCTTTTCTGTGCCGGATGAATTCGTGGTGGGCTATGGCCTGGATTATGATGATGCCTGGCGGCATTTGCCCTATATCGGCGTGCTTCGCCCGGAAGATTACGCAAAATAATATAGTACATAAAGAAATTACATACAGAAATTATTAGAATAAGGAGATGACCAAATGAGCGGAGATATGATCACTTGGGAAGAACGTCAGGCGCTGACAGAAGAGCTCCTGGCTACGGCGAAAGCCTTTGATGCTGCGGCAGAAGCTGCTTTTGCGGAGAAAAACGGTGTCTATGCACTGATTTACTGCGGGAAGGAGCTCGGCGGCAGCCCTTGGGATGAGCCCGAAGCCCATATCGTTTATGTGGGCCATATCGGAGAGGACAGCATTCGGCATTGGCTGGATGACACCGGGATTTCCACGGTGCGGCGTTCTCTCTCTGCCATGCTGCACAGCGCCTGCGAACTGGTTCCTGTTCCCAAATCCGATGATCCGGATGATGAGGATCGTTTTGCCAATTATAAGCTGGATCCGGAAAGTGAAAGCAGGCTCACAGCCTGGATGAAGGAAAACCTGCGCCTGTCCTTCCTGGAGCTGGAAGGGGAGCAGCTGGAAGCCAGCTACCTGGGATTGCTGGATTATAATGCACCGATGTTTAATTTCCAGCATAATCCCAATAATTCTTTTGGCCATCAGATCAAGGCCTATCGTTTGCAGATGTCCGAGTTGGCAGCCAGCAGGGCCTAGCTTTGTTTTGGGGAGGAGGCCGCTGTGCTCTGAAGGTGGGCGTCCCCAAGCCCAAACCTCTGATCTTAATGATAAAGAAATATATTTTAATAGAATGATATATTGTGAAAAGAAGCACCCTTTGCCCGAAAGTGGGCATAGAGTGCTTCTTTTCTGATGGAGATCTTTTCCGGAAAAACCTTTTTTATTCAAAATTGTTATGCAATAATGGACCATTGACATAAGTATTGTTATGAAAGAACGATCAACGGCAAAAAAGGTTTTTAATGAAGTTTATTAAACCTTTTGTGATAAGAATATGAACATTTCTTGTTTTTTAGGAGAAAGCTTAAAATTGACTTCTTTTGCATCTTTCGATATAATATAAAATACGCAGATAAAATATGGACTAAGTGCAAACTTGGTACAGAAATAAGCACTTAGCTCCGATTTTGTCTATGGTATAACCCGCGTTACTGTTGTTCTTTTACAGAGGAGGTGTTGTGTGTAGGCTGAAAAACTCATTTTCCTTGTTTTCCGTCATCTGATGGGCCTGTCGAATGGCAGTGCCGGGCTTTGCTATGATGAATCCTTTATCATGGCGCAGCCGTTTAAGCGCAATGTTTCACATTCTAATGAAAAGAGGAGTGAAAAAACTGTGAGTAATTTCTTTAAGAAGCACAGTTCCTCCCTGATGGCTCTGTTCGTGCTCGTTATGGCGATGCTCATCACCTGCTGCTATGCTCCCGAAGCTCTGGCAGCTGAGCTGGGCGGTATCACCCTGATTTCCGAAGATGTTATCGAAATCGAATATAACGAACCCGTTACCTCCAACGAACAGGCACAGGGTATCTTCACCATCGAATTTGATGGCGAAGAAGTGGAGTGGGAATTCCTGTCCTACTTCG
>JAUMYD010000082.1 GCA_030528765.1 Bacillota bacterium | reverse complement strand
CATCGCGAAAAAAAGCATCCCCGCAAAGTCGCAGCAAAGTTTTTCTGGCCCAAGCGAACATATTTCCGGACTTTGCTTCCATGACACATTTCATCTACAAATTCCCCGAGTCACGCACTTATGCAGGCTCCGCTTTTCCCTTCTGCACGACAAAGGAAAACCGGCAGCAGCGCCGGCTCAAAAAACCGTGGGAAAACGCCGGCGCAGATCACAGGTTCCATTCAGCTCCAGCCTGCAGGCAGCCTCCATGCAGCCTTCCCGCATAGAGAAATCCTTTTTGCAAGAAGCAAAACAGGATCAAGCCTGTTCCAGCTCTCCTTCCAGCGCATAAATATCCTGAACGATACGATGAAATATCTCCGCAGCTTCAATCCCCCCGGCCACACCTTGATCCACGTGCACCACAATGACCAGCTGTGGCTCCCCTGCCGGGACAAAGCCACTGATCCAGACTCCACCACTCTCGCTGGTGCCGGTTTTTGCACCTGCCCCCTCACTGCTTTGGGAAAGCGCATTGGCTGTACCCTTTTCAACAGCCTGCACCAGCATTTCTCTGATCTGCTCTGCCACCTCAGCATCCAGAACCTGTTCTGGCTCTTCTGCTGGGAATTCTCTTAAAACCTCCCCACTGCTGCTGCTGATTCTTTGCAATAAGCGAGCCTGCGGCAGCCTCCCCCCATTGGCCAGAGCGGCATAAAAGACAGCCTCCTGCAGGGGGCTGAGCATTACGCCCCGCTCCCCTAAAGATACGTTTGCCAGATCAGCCGGAACACTGTCGTCAAAATCCAGATAATCCTCCGGAGAATCCTCTGCCAGAGGATAGGCGATAAGCTGCTGACTGCAAAGCCCCAGCTTTCCACAATACTTACGGATCAGCTCCCCACCCATAGATTGCCCCAAAGCGACAAAATAGCAATTACAGGAAACCGCCAGTGCCTTCCCCAGATCCAGCGGGCCGTGGCCATTTGCTGCTGAGGTACAGCGTACGCAGCGACCATCTCCAAAATAATAGCTGCCAGAGCAAACGAATACCCCCTCCTCTTCCCCCGGGATATTCTCCTCTGCCGGCTCCGGCACGCTCTCCGTCTCCTCCTCCCGTCCGGAAGCCAGCTCCTGCTGAAGCCGATGGGAAGCCTGCGAATCCGCCGCTCCGGGAAGAGAAAGCCCCTCATTCAAGGCAGCCGCCGCCAGCAGGCATTTAAAGGTGGAGGCAGGTGGATAAAGGGAAAAGACCTTATTCACATAGGCATCTTTCTCCAAATCCTGAAAAAAATACGGGTCATAGCCCGGAACAGATGCCGCAGCCAACAAATCCCCGTTTTCCGGATCCAGGATCACGCAGGCACCGGTATGGCCTGCGCTTCGAAAGGCATTTTCAGCGATCTGCTGATAATCCAGATCCAGACATAGCTCCAGCCGATTGTATTGGGGTTCTTCTTCCAGCAGATAGAAATTCTCCTGGCTCATCTGCCCATCCGCATCCACATAGGCAATGATCTGCTTATCCTGTCGACCGGTCAAATCAGAATCATAGATCGCTTCCAGACCGCTGACTCCTCTCCAACGCCCCTCCTCCCAGCGGCAGGAGCCGATCAGCTGTGTGGCCGGCTGGCTACTGCTGTATCTGGCGGCCAGCTGCAGGCAGCTGACCCCCGGAAGCTTTGCCTCCTGGATCTCCCGGGCCTGCTCTGCAGGAATACCGGTCTTAAACACACAAAAACCCGGCGTATCCTCGCCGGGGAAACGGCTGCTGAGCTGCTCCAAAGGCAGATCCAGCACATCTGCCAGAAAGATCTGCGCAGCCCGGCGGTCTTCCAGCATGGCAGGATGAAGCAACAGGCAATTCTCCTGCACATTGGTGATATTTCGGTTTTTGCGATCCAGAATATCCCCCCGGGCATACTGATAATAGTCCAGGCTGCGGATCTGCTGTGCATTGGCCACAGCAGCCAGCTCTTCCCCCTGCCCCAGCATAATCCGACCCAGGCGGAAAGATATAAGAGAGAAAAAAATCAAAACCAGGCAGCAGATCAAAAAAGGAGCTTGACGGCGCATAAAAAAACTTCCTTTCCGCTGGAAAAGCTTTCTTTGCTTTATTCTGCACGGAAAGGAAGTTTTTATACATGCATCAGTTGCGTAAAAAGGGATTATGCGCTTTTTCATAGCCCATTCTGCTGCTGCTTCCATGGCCGGGATAGACCAATAAATCATCATCCAGCGGATAGAGCTTCTCTTGCAGAGAGCGCAGCAAAGCTACTTCATCCCCGCCTACCAGATCAGAGCGCCCCATGGACAGATTAAAAAGCGTATCACCGGAGAAAAGGAAACCTGCTCCCAGCAGGCAGATCCCTCCGGGCGTATGGCCGGGGGTGTGCAGAACCTGCAGCCGCAGCTGCCCAAGAAGAATTTCATCCCCTTCCTCCAGCAGGCGATCAGCAGAGCCACAGTCAGGATCCCCGCCAAAATGCGCAGCCAGGCTCAGGCTGCCGTCCTGCAGGGCAGCCGCATCCTCCCGATGGATCAGGATAGGGGCACCGCACAGCTCCTGCAACTCCCGATTAGCGCCCACATGATCCCAGTGACCGTGTGTATTGATGATCATGCTGATCTCTGCTTCTGCCTGTCGGGCTGCATCCAGGATCCGCTGTGCATCCGCGCCGGGATCAATCACTGCAGCAAGGCGGCTTTCCCCGCAAATCAGCAAATAGCAATTGGTATACAGCCGCCCCAAAGGCAATGTGATAATCTGATATTCCGACATGCTTCCTCCCTAAGCTGCCACAGGCCCGGCAGCCATTCTTATTTTTTGCGGCTTTCCAGCAGCAGCGTAACCGGCCCTTCGTTGAGCAGCTCCACCTGCATATCCGTTTGGAAAACACCGGTTTCCACAGGCAGCCCCTCTGCCCGCAGCAATTCCACATAGCGCCGATAAAGCTGCTCCGCACTTTTTGGGTCTGCAGCCTGCTCAAAGCTGGGACGATTCCCTCTGCTTGTGTCCGAATACAGTGTAAACTGGGAAACGACCAGGGCAGAACCCTGAATATCCTTTACAGAAAGGTTCATCTTGCCGTTTTCATCTTCAAAAATACGCAGGTTTGCCGTTTTTCTGGCAAGAAAAGCAGCGTCTTCTTCTCCATCTTCCTTTGCTACGCCTAAAAAAACCAGCAAACCAGCCTGAATGGCCCCACAAGGACTACCCTCGCTGCATACAGAGGCTCGGCCCACCCTTTGCAACAAAGCCCGCATTATTCTTCTCCTTTTCTGTTTCGATTGGCCAGACGGCGAACCTCCTGCACATCCTTGATGCGCTGCAAACGCTGCATCAGATAATCCAGCTGCTCCATGGATTTCACTTCGATCTTAATAAAGATGGAGCAGTATTTGTTTCTGCGATCCACATTTGCATGGGCTCCGTTCACCGGCGTTTTGGTTTCCGCCATGATCGCAAGAATATCCATCAGCAGGCGCTCCCGGTCTTCGCAGACGACCTCCAGCTCGACCTGATAACTGCCCACATTAACATTACCCCAGCTCACATTGATGATGCGCTCCGGCTCCGTCTGGAAGTAGCGCTTTGCGTTAGGGCAATCCTGATGGTGAACGGAAATGCCTCTGCCGCGAGTCACATAGCCAATGATCTTCTCACCGGGCATCGGTTTGCAGCAGGCGGCCAAACGAACCATGGGATCATCCAACCCCTCCACCAGAATGGAGGTAGATTGATTGCTATGGATCTCCTCGGCTTTGATCTCGATCGTTGGGGCCTGTTCCTTCTGGTATTCGTCTCGATATTTCGTAGCGATGGTTTCAGCACGGATGGCTCCATCACCGATGCCGGCAAAAACATCTTCCAAGTTATTGCAGCCATAACGGCGGGCAATATCCTGCGGCAAGTTCTCTTTGAGAATAGAGGACGGATCCAGATTCAGCTTCCGCAGCTCCCGTTCCAGCATCTCCGTGCCCAAAGCAATGTTTTCCTCCCGCTTTTCCTTTCGGAACCATTGGCGGATACGGTTCTTTGCCTGCTGGGTCCGGCAGATATTCAGCCAGTCCCGGCTCGGCCCTCTGCCCTTTGCGGTGAGGATCTCCACGATATCGCCATTGTTCAGGGGGGTGTCCAGCGGGACCAGGCGATGGTTCAGCTTTGCACCAACGCACTGGTGCCCCACCTGCGTATGAACGCGATACGCGAAATCCAGAGGGATAGAACCCCGGGGCAGCTCATAGACATCTCCCTGCGGGCTGAACACATAGATGTTATCATTGAAGAGATCGCCCTTGACCGTTTCCATGAACTCCCGGGCATCCCCCACATCCTGCTGCCATTCCAGCATCTGCCGCAGCCACTCGACCTTTTTATCAAAATCCGCATCTGCGCTCTTTCCTTCTTTATAGCGCCAGTGGGCAGCGATACCGTATTCAGCAATGCGATGCATATCCCAAGTGCGGATCTGGACCTCAAAAGGCGTGCCATTGGAATCGATCAAAGTGGTATGGATGGACTGGTACATGTTCTGCTTGGGCATAGCAATGTAGTCCTTGAAACGGCCGGGAATGGGCTTCCACATCGTATGGATGATGCCCAGGCTCTCATAACACTCCCGAACCGTATCCACGATAATACGGATCGCATTCAGGTCAAAAATTTCGCTCAATTCTTTCCGCTGCCGCTGCATCTTATTATAGATGCTGTAATAGCTCTTGATCCGGCCATTGACCTCGGGCTTGATCCCAGCCTCCTCCAGTGCGGTTTTAATCTGATCGATATGTCTGTTGATCAGGCGATCCCGATCTTCTTTTTCTTCCTCCAGCTCTTCCCTGATCTGAGCAACGGCCTCCGGCTCCAGCACCTCAATGGAAAGATCCTCCAGCTCGCTCTTGATCTTAAAAATACCAAGGCGATGCGCCAGGGGTGCATAGATATATAGGGTCTCCTCTGCGATTTCCTTTTGCCGCAGCAGGGAGCGGTGGGAATGAATGGTACGCATATTATGCAGACGGTCTGCCAGCTTGATCAGAATGATACGGATATCACTGGACATTGCCATGAACATGCGCCGCAGATTTTCTGCCTGGGCCTCGTGACGATTCCGGAATTCCAGCTTCGAAAGCTTGGTCACGCCATGGACCAGACGGCGCACCTGTGCGCCGAACATCTCTTCCACCTGTTCCAATGTAACAGCAGTATCCTCCACCAGATCGTGAAGCAGGCCGGCGATGATCGTATCATCATCGATCTGCAGGGAAGCCAAAATATGTGCCACAGTCAGGGGATGGGAGATATAGGATTCACCACTGTCCCGCATCTGTCCCTCATGCTGCTTTTCAGCAAAGGTATATGCTTCCCGGATCAAATCACTGTTGGAAGATGTGTTATAGGTTTTCGCTTTTTGGATAATATCATCGATAGTTATCGCCATAATTCCACTGCTTTCTGTTCTCTTTTTGTGAAGACAAATGATGCCTGTTAGCTGGGGCTCCTTCTCAGCTAAAAGTGCTTTTCGGCCAGATAGGACAGAAGCTTCCCCGAAAAAAAAGCAGGGATAGAACACCACGGGTTCTATCCCTAATTAAAGTCATGCAGGGATGATCAAAAACGCTTGTGCGTAGCCTGAACGCGTTCCAGCTCGTCCAGCAAATAGTCGTTAAGAACCCGGATATAGGTCCCTTTCATGCCCAGGGAGCGAACCTCCACCACACCGGCAGATTCCAGTTTCCGCAGAGCATTGACAATCACGGAACGGGTGATCCCGACCTTATCTGCAATTTTGCTGGCTACAAGCAAACCATTTGTGCCACCCAATTCATTGAAGATATGCTCAACCGCTTCCAATTCAGAATAGGAGAGCGTATCAAAAGCTACGCTGACCACCGCCTTCTGCCGGGCAGTTTCTTCCACCTTTTCGATACGGGCACGAAGGATTTCCAAACCAATGACAGTAGCACCCAGCTCAGCCAAGATCAGATCATTGCTGTCAAATTCGCCCGTTTTAGAAAGGAGCAGAGAACCAAGGCGCTGACCGCCGCCATTGATCGGAACAACGGTGGTATATTTATTTTTCAGCAGACATTCTTTATTGGCATCAAACACACAGGAGCCACCGCGGTCGATATTGACCAAAGCTTCGTTCACGCGCATCAAATCATCATTGTATTGATCAGGATAGTGGGCCTCCTGCTTAACGATGCCTTCCATGATCGGGCAATAAAAGTTTTCTAGGAAATAATAACCCAGAACCTTTCCCTTCCTGCCCAAAATGTAGACATTGGATTCCATATTACGGCCCAAGGTTTCTGCCATTTCTGCAAAGCTGATAGGATGGCCGCCAGATTTCTGAATAATTCTGTTTACTTCACGGGTGCGTTCAAGCAAGGTTCTTACCATAATGAAACTGACCTACCCTTCTAATATACTACATAGTTTTATTTTCCCCGATTCTCCCGGCGAAGGAAGGTGGGGAGTTCCAAATCATCAAAATTCAATCTGCTGGGCTTTGCTTCCTTCATGATAGCGCCACCGGGCTGCTCCAGAGAAGTGGGCTGAATGCTGGGTGCAGCAGCAAGGCCGGCAACGCTGCCGGCGCTGTTTCCACCACGTTCCACGCTGACCGGGCTGCGGCTGTCAAAGCCGGTGGCGATCACAGTGACGCGAATGGTATCCTCAAGAGATTCATCCACGCCCACGCCGAAGATGATCTGAGCATCCTGATCTGCCACATCATAAATATACTTAGCGGCATCGTTTGCCTCCAGCAAGCTCATATCAGCAGAACCGGTTATGCTGAGTAAAATACCCTTTGCCCCTTTGATACTGGTCTCCAACATAGAGCTGGAAATGGCTTTTGTGGCAGCCTCCACAGCCTTATTATCTCCGTTGGATTGGCCAATACCCATCCAAGCACTGCCGGCATCACTCATAATGGATTTCACATCGGCAAAATCCAAGTTGATGAGTGCCGGCTTGCTGATCAAGTCGGAAATACCCTGCACACCCTGACGAAGAACATCATCTGCCATCATAAAGGCATCCTGCATGCTGGTCTTTTTATCAACGATCTGCAGGAGCTTATCATTGGGGATAGTAATGAGCGTATCCACGCTTTCTTTCAGATCAGCGATGCCCATTTCCGCCTGCTGCGCTCTGCGTCTGCCTTCAAAGCCAAAGGGTCTGGTGACGACGCCAATAGTAAGTGCACCCCGTTCCCGGGCTAATTTGGCAATCACAGGTGCTGCACCAGTCCCAGTGCCGCCACCCATACCGGCAGTGACGAAAACCATATCTGCTCCATCCAGAAGAGCTTCGATCTCCGCTTTACTTTCTTCTGCCGCTTTTCTGCCGACTTCCGGGTTACCGCCCGCGCCCAATCCTTTGGTGATTTTAGGCCCGATTTGCAAAACTGTTTCCGCGCCAGAAAAGCCAAGCGCCTGCAAATCCGTATTCACGGCCGCGAATTCAACGCCGGTAAGATTATTTCTGATCATTCGGTTAACAGCATTACTACCACCGCCGCCAACGCCAATGACTTTTATTTTAGCAAACTGAGAGGAATTACTATCTTCAAAAAGCAGCATTCGTTAGCCTCCTTGATCTCCGATAAGGGCATTTAATTATACTTCTTCGAAAAAACTTATTTCCCTTCTCCCTGCGGACAACTTTTATAGAGAATATCCTTTTGTTCGAAAAAGAAAGGGGGGATTCCCCGGGAAAGCCCGGCATTTCCTTCTTTCTTCTTCTACAGCAGGAGCCTGGTTGGAAAAGCCTTCTTTAACATCATTATCATTTTTATATCATTTTTATTGGATCCTCTTTGCCGGATTTTCTTTATTGTATATATCTTTATATATCTTTGCATCT
>JAUMYD010000216.1 GCA_030528765.1 Bacillota bacterium | reverse complement strand
ACATAATCCTGCTTCCCGCTGCTCTGCGGCAGGCTCCGCGCACCGATCCCACTCTGCTGCCCCAGCGTCGGCCACTTATTCTGCACCAAAGATTCGTAGGGCTGCAGCTTGGCCTTCTCCTTGCTCTGCGCCGCCAGGATGCGCTCCAGCTCGTTCAGACCCTCCACCAGCATCTCACCGATCACATCCCGCTGCTGCTTCTGGCTGCTCGTGCTGCCCATGCTGTGCTTCGGCTCCGCCGCGGCAATGGGCCAGCTCCCCTGCAGCAGAGATTCATAAGCCCGGCTTGTCCCGCTCTTTGCGCTGCTCTGCGGCTTCGTGCTGCTGTAATTCTGGTTCACCGTCCCGGACCAGTCCTTCCCCACAGAGGAATCGTAGCTTTTCTTCTGCACCGGGCTGCTGCTGTAGCTCTGATTCACCGTCCCGGACCAGTCCTTCCCCACAGAGGAATCATAGCTCTTCTTCTGCACCGGGCTGCTGCTGTAGCTCTGATTCACCGTCCCGGACCAGTCCCGCCCCACAGAGGAATCATAAATCTGCTTCTGCGCTGCGGCCGCACTGCTGGAAACCAGGCTGCTGCCGCTGTTCACCTTGGGCTGGCTGTTCACCGCCGGCGTATAATTCTGCATGCCGGAACTGGGCTTTTCCCTGTTCAGAGAAGAATCATAGATCTTGCTGCTGTAATTGTTGTAGGCATTCTGGCTCTGCGTTCCCCAGATGCCGTCCACCGACAGATTATAGCCCTTGTCCCGCAGCATGTTCTGGGCAGCCCAGGCCGTATTCGGCCCCATCTGCCCGTCGATGCTCAGCGCCTTGCCGTCCTTCCCCTTGTAGCCCTGCATATAGAGCTGCACCTGCAAACTTTCGATCTGTTGTTTGTTCATAATTTTTTCCTTCCTTATAATATATAGTCTGATGCAGTCTGCCCCCGGGCTCCTTCTGCCGCCCTCCTTTCTGCGGATACAAAAAAGCGGCCCCAGCAATCCGCTGCGCGCCGCTCCCTTATTATATAGTTCGTCTCCGCTCTTCCCGCGGGGTGAAAAAAACCGGCCTCACCAATCAGGTGAGAGCCGGTTCATTTTCCCCCATAGCCAAGGGACCTTATCATTTTAACATATGTTTTTGCGAAAAAAGTGCCACTTTTGCAAAAACATGTGGATAAGCTTCCACATGTTTTGTGGATAATTTTCTCTATTTTTATCCGGATGCAGATAATCTTTGCAATTCATCTGCTTTCCGTATATAATTAAAAAATAAACACCCGCAATGCAGCGAATGAGGTGAGATCAGTATGAGAACCATCCTTGTGGGCGTGGGGAAGGTGGGCTACGCCTTAGCCGCCAGCCTCTGCGCAGAGGGCCATGAAGTCACTGCCATCGATCAGAACCGCCGCCGTTTGGAAATCCTGGATGAGCAGCTGAATGTGAATACTGTGGAGGGGAATGCTGCCCGCACAGATATCTTAAAAAAAGCAAATATTGACCATGCGGAGCTGGTTATCGCAGTCACAGAGCATGACGAGCTGAATATGGTCACAGCTTTCATCGCCAAAAATTCCGGGGCCCAAAGCACCATCGCACGCGTGCGGAACCCAGCCTACAGCGATTTCGATAATGCCGCCCGCATGGGTGCCCTGGGGCTGGATATGCTCATCAATCCGGAAAAGGTCACCGCAAAGGAGATCGCAAAGCTCATCTCCTATCCGGAAGCCCATTATGTCGGCTTCTTCGGAAATGGCGAACTGCTCATGCTGGAGCTGAAGATCCCGGAGAAATGCCCGGTGCTGGGCAGCAGCTTCATGGAGCTGAAATTTCCCTACCCCTGTATCATTGCTGCCATCCAGCGGGGTGAGCATCTGCTGATCCCCAAAGGTCAGGAT
>JAUMYD010000215.1 GCA_030528765.1 Bacillota bacterium | reverse complement strand
TGATATCTTTGCTGTCTTCGGTAAAATAACAGAGAAGAGGTTGCTTTATGAGGGAAATCGCTTTGAATTATCAGGCTCTGCTGCAGCAAGTATTCCTTTATCGGAAGCGGGCCTACGCTCCCTATTCAGGCTTCAGCGTAGGCGCTGCTCTTTTGGGAGCGGATGGACGGATTTTCGGTGGCTGCAATATTGAAAACTCTGCCTACTCCCCCACTCTATGCGCAGAAAGGACTGCCTTTGCCAAAGCCATCAGTGAAGGCTGCCGGGACTTTGCTGCCCTAGCGGTGGCGGGTGGCCCCAGTGGTGAAGAGCCGCGGGATTATGTTTCTCCCTGTGGCGTTTGCCGACAGTGGCTGGTGGAATTCTGCCGGCCGGAGATGCCGGTGATCCTGGCTCGTACACCGGAGGACTACAGAATCTACAGCTGCGGAGAGCTGCTGCCGCATAGCTTTTCCGCAAAAATGCTCTGTGAAACAGAAGAAAGTGACTGCTCCTTATGAAAAGCACTCATAATAAACATCTGATTTGCCCGGTATATTGCCTTTTTCTTTTCTTCCTGCTGCTTTTTAGCGGCTGCGCAGAAAAGCCTGCACCGGAAGAAATCCCTGCAGAAGAGAAGATCCCGAAAGAAAGCTGGGAGCTGGTCCTGATCACCGGACCGCTGGGACTGGAAGATTCCATGACGCAGGAGGCCTGGCTGGGGCTGCAGGATCATGCAGCGGAAAGCGGTGCGTCCTGCAGAACCTGGCAGCCCAAAAGCAATGATTACCTCTCCATTATGGAGGAAGCCATAAACGCTGGGGCCCATCTTTTAATCAGCCCCTCATCCCTGCAGGAGGAGGCTCTTCTTCAGCTCCAAAGCCGTTACCCGGATGTCTTTTTTCTTACTGTGGATTATCTGCCCGGGGGGACAGATAAGAATGCAGACTTCGTCCCGGAAAACTGCCACGCGCTGCTTTTTGCAGAAGAAGAAGCCGGCTTTTTGGCCGGATATGCAGCAGTTATGGATGACTATGTAAAGCTGGGCTTTGCCGGAGAGAGCAGGCAGGAAGGCTACGGCCTGGGCTTTCTTCAGGGTGTGGATGCTGCTGCCAATATGCTGGGACGGGATGTGGAGCTTTACTATGGCTATACGGACAAGCTTCCCCCGGGAGCAAGCATTCTTTCCATGATATATCCATGGTACATTGATGAAACAGAAATCATCTTCGGCTGCGGCAAGCACATGCTAAAACCACTGATCAAAGCAGCAGAAGCAAGCTGCTCGGCGATCATTGCAGCAGATACAGACCAGCAGGCCCTCTCCGATACGGTGCTTCTCTCCGCAGTAAAAGATATACGGGGAGCAGTTCATTCGGCATTGCAGCGTTATTCTTCCCAAAATCTCCCCGGAGGCAGCATCAGCTTGGGTAATCTGAAGAACGGCGGAGTTTCGCTGGCAATGGAAAGCTGCCGCTTAAAAAATTTCCGGCAGCAGGACTATGAAAAATTGTTGGAAACCCTCTCTCGAGGGGAATATAGCATACACAGAGCCGATGAAGATGGAGTATCCCCGGAAAGCCTATGCAGCGAACGAATCAGACTTCGTTCCCCGGATTGATCGATACGGCAGCCGGAATTTTTCAAAAACAACTTCCTGAATAAGTGCCGCGCAGCCTGTGCCCCGCCCCTATCCACTCTTAAAAATACAGCTTGCCTGAAGGAGCAGCCCTTTTCTGACCCACAGAAAAAGAAGCTGCTCTTTTTTCTCTTCTCTTTGTTTTCTCTCTTCCTCACTCCTGCAGCAAAATGAGCAGCGACAGAGCGATAAAAAAAAGAGGCGTGGACTTTTGTCCACGCCTCTTTGGGCCCGTTTTATGGAGCTTTCAGAAGAACTTTCTGTTTTCTGTCAACAGATTACAGAGC
>JAUMYD010000214.1 GCA_030528765.1 Bacillota bacterium | reverse complement strand
ATCGTGATCCCGTCCCCGGCAACACCTTTGAAATACAGGCGCACAGGCGTCTTTTCCGTACCGGGGCAGTACACAAGCTGTGTCGGTACGGCGATATCCTCACCGGGCTGATAAGGCATCTGTGTTTCAGAGATAAGCCCTGTCTGGGCAAGCGTTCTTTCTTCTGCCTGCGTTACCTCTTCACTTGTCATGACCGTCACTTCCCCGTAGGGTTCATAAGCCGCAAAGTGGATCTGTATTTTGCCGGAGTACACTTCCCCGGTTCCTGCGCACATTTCCCGGCGATACGTTTCCGTCTCCGGCTTCTGGACAGGGCGCACCTGATAACGCACATAGGGCGAGTCATCAAAGATCAACTCCCCGTGGGTCTCCGGGGAAAGCCACCGCTGGATGTCCCACCGCTGTTGTTCGGTCACATCTTCAAAGTAGCAGTCCAGAGCGATCTTATTGATCCCTGCAAGGCTGCGCACCCAATACCCGCCCGGCTTCCCGGGCACGGTTTCATCGGTCACATTATAGGGCGTAAAAATATCCCCAAAGGCTTCCGGGTCGGGTACATACCATATGTTCTAACGGCTGCTGTGTACGCCGTTGTAGGTAAACCCTTGAGCCATCCTTTCTCACTCCTTTACTTTCCCCTCCCGGGGTTGCCGGGAGGGGACTGCTTATCATCTCATTCTCAGGCCGCCCACGGCCATGGTCTTTCCCAGTTTTTTCAGGATCACGCTGCCCACGCGGCTGGCCATTTCTTCATAGTCCTGCTCAGATTCCAGCTTCTCTACCTGAACGATGATATCCCCTTCAAAAGTAATATCTCCGCCAGATCCACCATAATAATCCTTGGAGGACACATACCCCAGCGTGGTCGCCATGATCTTGTCAAGGGCAGAGGCCAGAAGCCCAATATTCTTCGTCTGCACCGGGTTCAAAAAGGCTTCAGGGTTCGACTTGGTTCCGTCCACCCATGCAGGCCCGGTGAAGTCTACAAGACCGCCTTTTTTGTAGGCAGTGATCTTGGAGTTTTTGACATTCTTCCAGTTTGTCATGGCTTTATCGAAAAAATCTTCGGCTGATGCTCTTTCTGCTGCGCTCAAGTTTTTTGAATTATTGTATGTCTCTTTTGCCCTGTCATAAACTTTTTTATAAGCATCAATGAGCGTTTCCCTCGATTTTTTCGCCTGCTCCATGCTGGTCAGACCAGATACAAGCGTTTTAAGTTCGCCGTTCATATAAGCTGTAATCTTGTATTTCTGAGGGGTATCAGGTACGCTTGGGCTACCGAGGCTTCCAGCACCGCCGCCAATGCTAATACTCGGCACGACCACTGATCCGCTTATATTGATGGCGCTGGTGTCCGCAATACTTGCACTTACTTTTCTATAAGCCGCTTCCAGATCGCTTAGCTGCTTCTTCCACTCGTCCACATAAGCTTCGGCCTGAAGCTTGCCTGCAGCCTTGTAGTCTGCACTGTTTTCCTTCAGGAAGTTGATAATCTATTCATCCCCCTGTGAGATGATATATTCCACTTCTTCCCAATGGGTTTTCACAGCGCCGCGCATAGCATCCAGGGTATTCTGCCAGCCGATCACCATGCTCTCCTGCGTGGTTTCACTGGATGCCTGGAACTCACTGTTATTGGCTTTCAGCCATTCAATAATTTCCGCATCCGTCTTTTTCATGATGTCTTTCATTTCCGCGATCAGCTTGGCCGGGTGCTTGAACAGCTCTTCGTAGTATCCATTCACGTATTCAATATATTCATCAATGGATTCGATCTGCTGATCAATGGCATCCTGCTGTGCCGCCGCTTCTTTTTCGGCAATATCCCAGGCCATCTCTTCGCGGAGCTTAGCAATATCCTCACGCAGTTTCTTTTCATCTTTGGCACGGGTCGGATCAGCGCTGATACGGGCCAGTTTAG